>JAMOZU010000288.1 GCA_023667745.1 Ruminococcus sp. | reverse complement strand
TCTGCTGCTTATCTGGGCGGTGTACAGCGGGGGATATTTTGCTGTTGAACCCGGGGAGGGGCTTGCGGCAATTATAAGTTCGGCGGCGGGATTTATATTTTCCCTGCTTGTTTTCGGCACGGGATATGTTTTGATGAAAAATAAGCTGGGCGGAGGGGACGTTAAGCTGACTCTCGCAATGGGGCTTATACTTACGGGAGATGTTATTCTGGGTGCGCTGATATATGCTCTGGGACTTAGCATTGTATTTGCGGCGGCGGCTCTTTTGTCAAAAAAGATGACGGTAAAGGACTGTATGCCCTTTGCTCCGTTCCTTTTTATCGGGACGGCGGCGGCCATTGCGGTGATGAGATAATTTCGGAAAGGAACAGGTAAATATGAAAAAATACAAATTTATGCTTGTTATCCCCTTTGTGATACTTATTATTGCGGCTTGGGGAAATCTGGGCGCAGGGGACGAGGAAATGAGGCGTATGCTTGAGGAGCGGCAGCAGCTTATTGAAGAGGCTGAAAAATTTGCGGAGGACAGGATATATTTCAGGGCGGCGCAGAAACTTGAAGAGGCAAGGAGAATAAATGCGGGGGACGAGGGGGAGATAGAGCTTAAACTGATGGAATACTATCTTGCGGACGGAGACTATAAAAACTGGCTGAATGTGGGGACGGAGCGGCTTCGCAAAAAAACTGCGGACGAATCGGAAATTATGGAGATGGCGGAATATTATCGGGGAAAGCAGAGCTACAGTGAATTTCTCTCCGTAATAGACAGCGGACTGGAACTGTTTCCGGATTCCGTTCGTATGCAGCAGGCAAGGGATTCGGTAAAATATTCCTATTCCTACGGGAGGTGCAGTTTTACAAGGGCAGCACCGAGTTTCGGCGGCAGTATAGCCGTGGAAAGTGAGGGCAAATGGGCATTTGCTTCTGCGGGCGGCGGAAATGCGGGAGAATATATTTACGATGAGGCAACGTCTTTCGGCGGGAAATTTGCGGCTGTGAAGAAGGACGGCGAGGTCTATCTTATCAACAGCGACTTTAAGAGATATTCTCTTTGCCATGACAGCACGGTGGACGGGCTGTTTTTATTTGACGGCAGCAGGGCTGTGGTAACGGCGGGGGACAAATTCCTTCTGGCAGACGAGGAAATGGAAATAATCGGCGATCTGTATGATTTTATCGGTTCGGGGTCGGATAAAATATATCCCGCAAAAAAGGGGGACAAGTGGATATTTATAAACAGTAACGGCGAACAGGCTATTTCCGGCGAGTATGAGGACATTGCCCTGAACGGAAAATATTCGGCATTTTTTAACGGCATTGCCTTTGTAAAAGAAAACGGCAGCTATAAGATGATAGATACAGCGGGCGAGACTCTTAACGGCAGCGCATTTGAAAACGCTTATCCTTTTATGGAAAAAAATTCCCTTGCGGCAGTAAAACAAAACGGTAAATGGGGCTTTGCGGATACGTCGGGAGAGATCGTTATCCCCTGCGAATACGAGGGGGCAAAGTCTTTCTCATGCGGACTGGGTGCTGTAAAGCTAAACGGAAAATGGGGCTACATAAGCCGCCGGGGCGAACTGCTGATACCCGCCGAATATGACGAAGCAGAGCCTTTTGAATACAACAAAGCCATTGTTTATTCAGGCGGATACTGCGGATTTATCACCCTTGATTATTACGGATAAAGAGAAAGGAAAATGCTGATATGAATACATCGGGTTATGAAATTACAAGCGGCGTTTCGGGAAATATTTTAAGCATTCCGAAAAATCCAACGGGAAGCTACGATGAAACGGCACAGAAAATATTCCGCTCGGACTGCCCTTATTTTGCGGCTCCGGTTACGGAGGTCACCATCAACGGAGAAACTGTCCTGCGGTATGACATAGGCAACAGCAAGGCTGTAAGCGGTATCAATATGAAAATGACGGGCAGCGAATTTATAAAGCTTCTGAAAAATCTCATCACCCCTCTTACGGATTGCTGCGACTGGATGCTCGACAGCCATCAGTTTATTATGAACACCGATCTTGTATTTGTAAGCGGATATGATTACAAGGTAAAGTATATCTATTCATTTGATAATTTTCTTCGGTGCAGTGACGAGGATATAAGCGGATTTTTCACGGAGATCATCAAAAAGGTGAGGATAACCGATTCTGCGGAACTAAGCAATTCTTTGCTGAGAATGGTGGTGGACGGCAATGTTACGGCGGCGTCCCTTATAGATATGGTAAACAGGTATAATGAAAGCAATTTCAGAAAGCCTGCGGATAATCCCGCACCCGCAAAAAGAGAGGCATACACCGATAAACGCCCGGCAGCCCCGATACGGCAATCGCCCGAAAAGGACATTCAGAAAAAAAACAGTCCGAAGCCGGAGATAAAGATACCCGCCATTGTTTCGGGACTTGCGGGAAAGCCCGATACGTCCGAGAAAAAAGCGGATATTTCCGATGAACTTCTTTCTTCCGAGCGGAACGAGGCTATGGAAAAACTTTTCGGCAATCCGGATAAAAAATCCGATAAAAAGCCCGTAAAGAAAGTCGATAAAAAACCTGCCGCAAAAGAAAAAAGCAAGGATTCGTTCCTTAAATTCCTTAAAAAAGACAAGACCGCAGGAGAAAAAACGCAGGCTGTTTCCTCAAATTTCACCCATGTTCCCGGAGAAAACGATGAAACTGTTTTTGCGGGCGCAGACGGCGAAACCGAGCTTGCTGGAGTAGGGGCGTATTTTATTTTAAAGGAGAAAAAGGGCGAGCTTAACGCTCCGTCAAGAGTGGATATTTTTCTTGACGGAAACGGGGAAATGTTTATAGGCAGACAGTGCGACAATCCCGAACACGGCGGATACAAATTCGAGCCGGAGTTTAAGAAGATAAGCCGTACCCATGCAAAAGTTACCTATGACGGCATGGATTATTATATTACGGATATGGCGTCTGCAAACAAGACCATGCTAAACGGCGCAAATTTGCGTCCGAATGCGGCTTATCCCCTCAATGAGGGTGATACCGTATGTTTCGGAGATACGCTTTACACATATGAATTTTACAGGGGATAATTATATTTCCAAAGGGGCGCAGTTTTATGATGTACAAATTCGGGGCGTTAAGCGATATAGGCAATTACCGCCCGAACAACGAGGACAGTTTTTTTGCGGGCGTGACATCCACTGACGAGCCTATGTTCATAGGGATCGTCTGCGATGGGATAGGGGGGCTTAAAAACGGCGAGGTTGCATCCTGCGCCATAACCCGTAATGTAAAAAAATGGACGGAAGAACTTCGGGGACAGGTCACATTCGAGCAGGCGGCAAAGTCTTTTCTGGAGCTTATATATAACCTGAACAGCCGCATAAGCATGCAGAGCAAGGTCGACTCCATTGAAACGGGCAGTACTCTTTCCGCCGTGATAGTCTGCAATGAAAGGTTTATGGCGGCAAATGTGGGGGACAGCAGGATATATCACATTTCCGATAAGATAGTACAGGTCACCGAGGACGATGTTTATCCGGACAGCCGAAAAAGAGGCGCATTAAGGCAGTGCGTGGGATTTTTCGACAAAATATTCGTCAACACGTATTACGGAAGGCTTTTAAAAAAAGAAAGCCTTGTAATATGTTCGGACGGATTTTACAAGAAGATGGACGAAAAAAGGATTATAAAAAAGTGCCGCTCCGTAGGCAGGTTCACGGATATTGAAAAACTTCTGCAAA
>JAMOZU010000287.1 GCA_023667745.1 Ruminococcus sp. | reverse complement strand
GCCCTCGTTGCCCTCGAAACCGTCTATTTCAACCAGCAGCTGATTGAGTGTCTGTTCACGCTCGTCGTGACCGCCGCCCAGTCCTGCGCCTCTCTGCCTGCCCACAGCGTCTATCTCGTCTATGAACACGATGGAGGGGGAATTTTTCTTGGCGGTCTCAAACAGGTCTCTTACTCTCGACGCACCCACACCCACGAACATCTCCACGAAATCCGAGCCGGAAATGGGGAAAAACGGCACACCCGCCTCGCCCGCAACAGCCTTTGCAAGCAATGTCTTACCCGTACCCGGAGGTCCCATCAGCAGTACGCCTCTGGGAATCCTTGCACCTATATCATTGTACTTCTTGGGATTTTTCAGGAAATCCACAACCTCCGCCAGCTCCTGTTTTTCCTCATCGGCACCCGCCACGTCCTTGAAAGAGTGGTTCTTCTTGGCTTGATTTTTCACATTTGCCTTGCCGAAGTTGTTGAGCTTTGCTCCGCCGCCCGTCTGCCTTATCATAAAAAAGGTCAGCACTATCATTATTATAAGAATCACCATAGACGGCAGGATATTGAGCAGCCAGGAATTGTCCTGTATCCTGAAATATTCTTGGGAAAGGGGTGCATCCGGGTGAAGCCTGTTATACTCCTCTCTGTAGTTTTCCCCGTTCGACGAGGCTTGTATCTCGTCAATGAATATGTTCACATTGGGGACGGTATAGAATATCTCCTTTTCGCCCTCTTCTGTGTTCACGGTCATATTAAGGTCGCCCGTACCCAAGTCAAACTCATATTTTGACACCTGATAGCTGTCAAAATACTGCATTATCTCCGAATAGGTATATTCGCTTTCGACCTGTGTGGACTGCCTGAAAAAGACCACCAACGCAAACACTATAGCCACCACGATCAAAATGTATATTACCGCTCCGCCGCCTCTTCTCATCATCTGCTAAAACCTTCCTTTTTTCACGCCGATCTTACACGTACGCTTGATAATTTTACCGTAACAAAGAGCTTTAAAGCTCTTCGGATATTTTCACGATTTAAATTTTCCCCGCCCGACATAAAAGATTACCTGTCATAAAGCCGGAACGCCCGGTATTTCACAAGTATTTCCTAAAGCTCTGCCTCCGCTATATAAGGCAGATTGCGGTACTTTTCCCCATAATCCAGACCGCACCCCACCACGAAAACGTCCGGAATGGTAAACAACGAAACGTCCGCTTTGAAGTCCACTTCCCTGCGGCTCGGCTTGTCAAGCAGCGTTACCACTTTAAGGGACAAAGGTTTTCGCTCCCTCAATACCCTGCACACCTCGCTTAATGTACGCCCGGTGTCGATTATATCCTCCGCAATTATCACATGATACCCTGAAATATCCCGCCCAATATCCAGCGTTATATCCACCTTCCCCACCGATACCGAGCCGCTGCCGTAGCTGGATGCCGCCATAAATCCCATCTCACAGGGAATTTTTATCTCTCTGCAAAGGTCGGCGGCAAATATAAACGACCCTTTCAGAAGCCCCGCTATCAGAAGCGGCTTTCCCTCGTATTCCTCGGTTATCCGCCTGCCCTCGGCTTTTACCGCCGCTTTTATCTCATCTTCGGTTATAAGCACTTTTTTAATGCCCTCATACCCGAAGCTGTCTATTACCTGCGTATCACTGTTCATATCCCGATTCCTTTTTGCAGTCTGCCGCCTCTATCAGGACAGCCCTTGTATTCCCGCTGCCGTAAAATGCGGCTCTTTCGGCAACGCCGCCGTATTCGCTCCAGATTATCCCCTCGTCGTCTTCCATTACCAGAGCACGCCGCCGTTCCTCTATGGGAATTTTCATTCCGTTATACAATTTTTTTAAACGTGCCGTAAAATTTTTTCCCTTAAAGCGGCAGCTGTCGCCGTCTCTTTTAGGTCGGATAATAACAACACCTTTTATTTTATCACAATCCGCAAGGTTATTTGTTAAATTTTTATGAATTATAGGGATTTCGTTAAAATTATCATATTTAACACTCTTGATTTTCACCTTTTTATCATATTCGGCAATAAAATATTCATCTTCTGACTTGCCTTCCGACAATATCCCCCGAATATCAACTCTGTAGGAAAATTCATCGGGAACATACGGGGGAATTTCCTTTATCTCCATGCCGCCCCTGCCGAACACCGCATAAATATCACCTGACAGATTATATTTCCCCTCCCCCTTTACAAGCATACCCTCAAGCTCCCGCAGCCGTTCATAGCTTACCGCAAAGCCGTCCGCTTCAAGCATATTCCGTATATAACGCTTTCTCACCGATGGGTGACACTCCCCTATCCGCTCGCCGGTCGTTTGCCTTGCAATACCGTCGATAAACTCCTCGTCCTCCGCCGCCGTCTCGCATAAACGCCCGACAGCCCTGTGAAGTCCGCCGTTTATCTTCATAAGCTCCGGAACTACCCTGTGCCTTATCCTGTTTCTGGTGTAATCGTCGGTAAGATTGGTGCTGTCGGTAACATACCCCTGCCCCCGCTCCGCGAGAAACTCCTCTATCTCCACACGGGAAATATCCAGCAGCGGGCGGATAATATTATCCCTCTTGTAAGGAATGCCGGCAAGCCCCCTTATCCCCGTGCCTCTTGCAATGTCAAACAGGACTGTTTCGGTATTATCCCCTGAATTGTGAGCCGTGGCAATAACAGCCTCACCGATGCGCCTGCTTTCCTTTTCAAAGCATTCGTACCGCAGCAGCCTTGCCCCCTCTTCAAGCGAATAACCCTTTTTCGCCGAATATTCCGCCGCATTCACACTGTATACCTTAATGGGAATGCCCATACTATTGCATAGCCTTACGCAAAAATCCCTGTCACCGTCGCTTTCCTCTCCCCGCAGATTATGGTTCACATGGATCGCCGTCAGCCCGAAGCCGTATTTTTCCTTTAAACCGTTCAGCACAAGCAGCAGACAAACGCTGTCCGCTCCTCCAGAAAGAGCCGCCAAAACGTTTTTACAGCCGCAAAGCATATTATACTTTCGCAAAGTCTCCTCGACCCTGCCCGGTACACCGCTCAACATGTCGCTCACCACATCACCCCACAAGACCCTCGCTGCGGCGATCCTCGCTGATAAACAGCGTATACTGACCGTTCCACCGCAGATTTATCGTCCCCGTTTCTCCGTGGCGGTTTTTGGCAACAATACACTCGGCAAGATTGATGTCCTCCGCCGAGTCCCTGTTGTAATAGCCGTCACGGTACAAGAACATTACAATATCGGCGTCCTGCTCGATCGACCCGGATTCACGCAAGTCGGAAAGCAGCGGGCGTTTGTCCGGTCTCGAATCCACTCCTCTCGACAGCTGTGACAACGCAATCACGGGGACGTTGAGCTCCTTTGCCATAAGCTTTAGCTGCCTTGTTATCTCCGACATTTCCGTTACCCTGTTCTCGTTCCGTTTCCCCGAATTCATCAGCTGCAAATGATCCACAATAACGAGACCCAAGTTTTTCACCCGCCTCAGTTTCGCTTTCATCTGAACAGCCGTTATCCCCGCCGAGTCGTCAAGATAAAGATTCATGGCAGCTATCCTGTCCGAACCCGCAGCCAGTTTCTCCCATTCCCGCTCTCCGATGTCTCCTTTGAGAAGCCTGTCGTTTTCCACCAGACTTTCCGATGCCAGCATTCTTGTAATAAGCTGCTCGTTGGACATCTCAAGAGAAAACACCACAACATCCTTTTCGGGAGTCCTCTTGCAGACAT
>JAMOZU010000286.1 GCA_023667745.1 Ruminococcus sp. | reverse complement strand
TACGCCGTGCATTTCTATGCCGAGCAACTTTAGTTGCATGTCGCACCGACCGTTACTTGCTTGGTTACTGTTAATCGTTCTGTGTTGCTTTCATCTTTCAAAACGCTTTTTTGACGGTCGGGCGGCGGTTGAAGTTACCTGCTTCTGAATTGCTTTTCTTTGCAACGTTCTGTTAGCTACAGCGGCTTACGCCGTTGGGGCTCTGCCCCAAATCCCGCTGGGGTTTCACCCCAGACCCCACAAGGGCTCCGCCCCTTGACCCCGCAAGGGCTTCGCCCCTTGACCCCACCGCTGTGTTACTCCTCTTGTAATGCTTTCTCCTGCGAGCCTCGCTCGCTCTAGCCTATAGCCCTCTAACCTCTAGCTACTAGACCTCCTCTTCCGGCGGCTGCTCCATTCTCAGGAGTCTGGAAATCCCCTTCTCCTGCATAGTCACGCCGTATAAAATATCCGCCTCTTCCATCGTGCCCCGCCTGTGGGTCACCGTGATAAACTGGGTGGTGTCCGTAAACCTGTGCAGATACCCCGCATATCTGGAAACGTTCACGTCATCAAGAGCCGCCTCTATCTCGTCAAGAATGCAAAAAGGCGCAGGCTTCAGCTTCAGTATGGCAAAGTATATCGCTATCGCCACAAACGCCTGCTCGCCGCCCGAAAGCAGCGACAGACTTTTGATGACCTTCCCCGGCGGCGCAACGTTTATCTCTATCCCCGATTCCAGTACATCTTCCGGGTCGGAAAGCACAAGCTCCGCCTTGCCGCCCCCGAACAGCTCCACAAATATGCTCTTGAAATTCTCGTTGATTATCTTGAAGCTCTCCGAAAACTTTATCTTCATAGTCTCCGTCAGCTCGTCTATCAGCTTTTCAAGCTCCCTCTTCGAGGAGTTCACGTCCGACAGCTGCCCCGACATGAACTCATACCTCTCCGACACTTCCTTGTACTCTTCGATCGCCGCCACGTTCACCGAACCCAGCGACCGTATCTTCTGCCGCACATTCATCAGCCGCCCGTTTATGTCCGTTTTGTCCGCCCCCTCTATCACCAGTGCCGCCGCTTCCGAGGGGTACAGCTCATACTGCTCCGCCATGTCCGAGATTATCTTGTCGCAGCTTTTGTTAAAGCCATCCCGCCGCTCTTCAAGTCGTATTTTTTCAGCCCCCGCCCGCTCTTTTTCATTGTTGCGCTCTTTTATCTGCTCCCGCAGCTCCCCGGAAATTTTCTCCTTTTCAAGATTTTCCCGCTTTGTCTTTTCTATCTCCCGCCGTATCTCTTCCGTCTTGTCCCCCGCTTTCTTTAACGCCTCTTCACGCTCTTTTATGAGACGCTCTTTTTCACGGATAATTTTCCTCTGCTCTTCCTCTTCCATAGCAAGTTTTACCGAGCTGTCGCCTATTTGCAGGCTCTGTTCTTCGAGAGTTTTTAAAGACTCTTTTGCATTCTCCAGGTCCTTTTCAAGCCCAGCCTTTTTCAGCTTGCTGTCGGACATTTTTGCGGACAGTTCTTCACGGAATTTCCTCATTTCCTCCCGCTTTCCGCTGTCCTCCGAAGCGGCGTTTTCCTTTTGGGAAATAGTCTCCCGCAGCTCTTCCAAGGCAGACTCCGCCCGCTCTTTTGCGGACATTGCGTCGGATATTTTCTTTGAGATTTTCCCCAAACTCTCTTCCGCCGAAGTCCTTGCCGTTTCGTTCTGCTCGGCTGTCTCTTTGTTATGCCGCAGTTCCTCTTCAAAGCGTATTCTGTCCTGCTCGATTCGGCGAATTTCCTCGTTGGCGGCTTCAATGTCTATCCTCATCTTGTCAACTTCCGCCTTTAAGTCCGCCGCCTTTTTTTCCGCCTGGGCAAGAGATTTTTCCCCCTCTTCTATTTCTCCTTTGAGCCGCTCTATCTCGTTTTTCCTTGTCAGCATTCCCCCGGTTTTCCCCACCGAGCCGCCTGTGTACGAACCGCCCGCATTTACCACCTGACCGTCCAAGGTAACTATCCTGAACTTGTAGCCGAATTTTTTTGCAATATCCCCCGCACAGTCAATATCCTCCGCTATCACCGTGCGCCCCAGAAGGAAATTCACTATGCCCCGAAGCCTTTCCTCGCACTCCACCACATCGCTTGCCACTGCCACAAACCCCATGCAGTCCCCAAGCCCTCTGTCATCCATTCTGTTCCCTTTAACGCTTGTCAGCGGCAGGAAAGTAGCCCGCCCGCCGTTCATGTCTTTGAGCATTCTTATAGCCCGCTTGGCGGCGTCCTCGGTCTCGGTAACTATGTTCTGTACAGCTCCTCCCAACGCCGTCTCCACCGCCGTCCCCATATCCGGGGGAACTGTTATCAGCTGCGCCACCGAGCCTATTATTCCCCCTATCCTGCCGCTTTTCCCCGCCCGCAAAACCTGCTTTGGGGCGTTGGCTATCCCCTCCATGCTGTTTTCAAGGTCTTGCAAAATACCTATCCTCTGCTGTTTTTCCCTTACAGCCATTCGCATGTCGGAAGCGGACTTTTCCGCATTTTTAAGTTTCTGTTCCCGCCCCTCAAAAAGCCGCCCAAGTCCTGCCGCCCTGTTGGACTGCTCCAGCGCACTTTTTTCCAGTATGGCAAGCCCATCTTCCACTTCCTTGCGGCTCTCTTCCAGTCTCCCTGCGGACTCCCTTGCGGACTTTATCTGCCCCTCTAAAGTCTCCCTCTGCTCGTTGGCTTCTTTTATGGCGTTTTCCGCCGTCCCTGCGTTTATCGTCAGCTCCGAACGCTTTATGTACAGCCCGTTCAGCTCCGCCGCAGCTCCCCCCGCCTTTTTCTCGAAACTTTCCTCTTCCTTTGCCGCCCTTTCAAGCTCGGCGGCAGCGTCCTCATACTCCTTTGCGGCGAACTTTATGTCCTCTCCCAGCTGATTGATAAACGCAATTTTCTCCTCCGTCAGCCGCTTGTTCTCGCTGTCGGAAAGTTTGGCGTTTTCAGCCTGCTTTTTCAGCTGCTCTATGGTCTTCTCACAGTGATCTATGTCGTTTTTGAACACGGCAATATCCGAGTGGATATCCGTGTTGCTTTTCTCCGCCGCCAACACGTCCTCCTGCAAACGTTCTATGAGGATATTTCCGCAGGCAACGGCTTTTGCCGCCTCCCGCTGCTCCTCTTCCAGCTTTTCAATGGCGTTGGCAACGTTGTCATACTCGGAAGTATTTATCAGCAGCTTGTCCTCTATCTCCCCCAGTTTAACCTTCAGCTCCCCAAGCTCCGTCATCCACGCCGTTATTTCAAGGGATTTTTTTTCTTCCGACAGCTCCAGAAATTTCGCCGCCTTTTCCGACTGAACTTTCAGCGGACCTACCCTCTCTTCAAGCTCGGATAAAATATCCGTCAAACGCACGATATTTTCCTGCGCCTGCCCCAGCCGCCTTACAGCCTCCGCCTTTCTGTACCTGAATTTGGAGATACCCGCAGCCTCCTCGAAAATATCCCGTCTTTCCCCGGATTTGGAGGACACTATCTCCGCAACTCTGCCCTGCCCGATTATGGAATATCCGTCCCTCCCAAGCCCCGTATCCATAAACAGCTCCGACACATCTTTGAGCCGCACGGGCGAGCCGTTTATCATATACTCGCTCTCGCCGCTCCTGTAAAGCCGCCTTGTTACCGAAACTTCCTTTTCCTCCACCGGCAGCGCACCGTCTTCATTCTCGATGCACAGCGTTACCCCCGCAAAGCCTCCCGCCTTTCTCTGGGTCGTCCCCGCAAAGATAACG
>JAMOZU010000285.1 GCA_023667745.1 Ruminococcus sp. | reverse complement strand
CGTTTGTAAGGGGATTTGTGGCCTCGGAAGACCTGTCTCTTAACAATTCAAGAGAAGTTTTGCAGCACGATCATCAGCTTAAAAGCATTGCAAAATCCATTGAAAAGACTATCAAGAACGAGCTTAAGAAAATGCTCAACAACAGCCGTGAGGAATATGAAAAGCTGTGGAAGGCTTTCGGCATTCAGATAAAATTCGGCGTTTACGACAACTACGGCAGGGACAAAGACGCTGTGGAAGACCTGCTGATGTTCGTTTCCTCGGCGGAAAAGAAACTTGTTACCTTGGACGAGTATGTTTCCCGCATGAAAGAAGAGCAGAAATATATCTACTATGCGGCCGGAGAGACTGTGGAAAGCATTGAGCTGCTGCCCCAGACGGAAGTCCTGCGGGACAAGGGCTACGAGATACTGTACCTTACGGACAATGTGGACGAGTTTGCGGTAAAGGTGCTTATGCGGCATGGTGACAAGGAGTTCAGGAACGTTTCCGAGGGCGATCTGGGACTTGACAGCGAGGAGCAGAAAGAGGAGACCAAAAAGCTGACCGAGGACAACAAGGATATGCTGGCTCTTATTTCGGAGACTTTGTCGGGGAAGATAAAAGAGGCTGTAATTTCCGAGAAGTTAAAGTCCCACCCGGTGTGCATTTCCAGTTCGGGACAGATTTCCCTTGAAATGGAGAAGATACTCAATCAGAATCCCCAGAACGAAAAGGTAAAATCGGAAAAGGTACTGGAGCTGAACCCCAACCACAAGATATTCGCCGCTTTGCGGAAGCTCTTTGAAAGCGACAAGGAAAAATTCAAGGATTACGCTTCCATACTTTACGATCAGGCTCTGCTTATAGAGGGCATGAAAATTGAAGACCCTGTGGGATTTTCCAACAAGGTCTGCGGGCTTATGGCGGACATGATATAAAAGGTAAAATGCCGCCGCCCATTTTGGGCGGCGGCATTATTATCAGCTGTTCTTGTCGGTCTCGTGGAACTGCTTTAAGTTGCCGATTTTCTCGTTCCGCTCGTCAAGCACCTTTTCCACGTCCGTCCATTCAAGCCCTTGGTTTACAGCTAAAACCATTACGTGATAGATAAGGTCGTTAATCTCGTTCATAAGCTCGGCCTTGTCGCCGTTTTTGGCGGCAATGATAGTCTCCGCCGCTTCCTCGCCCACTTTCTTGCAAATTTTGTCAACGCCCTTTTCAAAAAGATAGCAGGTGTAGGATTTCTCCGGGGCTTCTCCCCTGTCGAAGGCAGCCCTGCGGGCTTTTATTACCTCGAAAATTTCATGGTATACGGTCATTTTTCATTTCTCCTTTACATTAATCTTCAAGCCAAAATCCCGGACAAAAGCATGGCTTGTAATTGCTGCTTTTTTTCCATTCATACAGAAAAAAATTCCGGTACTCTTCATTATTTTCAAAGGTCATCACCTCTCCCGCAGGCAATACTTCACTGAACCAACCTTCGCCGAATTTATTCTTGGGTCCCCCCATGCCGCAGGGCTCATGGTCTCCCGTAACATGACACCACCATGTGAATCCTTTTATTTTTATGCCGGAATTATCCATTTCCGTTATAAACAGCTCCGCATTTTCTATTGGGCAGATAAGGTCAATAAGTCCGCCGCCGACAGGCTGAATTTTCAGCTTATCAAAAATTATTTTTAACCTGCTTAAATTTATCAGCTTCATGTCGGTCATATCAAGCTCCCTGTAATAGCAGTTGTTGGGAACGCCGTTACAGCTTGTGTGGCAGATATTCCCCTTGTCCGGCGTTACCTGATAAACAAGGGAGTTTTGCTCGCAGTTGACGAAAATGCGGTTTACGGTAAAGGTGTTCCCCGACTCCGCTCCTTTGAACCACAGCTTGTTCCGTGAGGTACTCCACAGGACAAGTTTTTTCAGGCGGAGGGTCTCGGAAAAAGCCTCCTCGTTGGTGTAAGCAATGAGTATTACCTCTTTGGTTATGATGTTCTGCACGGCAACCGGGATAACCTTGTTATCCCGTGACATACCGCTTATCTTCTCCCAGTCAAGCATAAGTCTGTCGGTTTCTTCTATCATGCCCATTTTTTCTTACGCTCCTTTAAACGGTAATTTCAATAATGTTCCCCTCGAACCCCTCAATACAGCTTTCATAATATAAGTTCAGAAAATCTTTGTATCAGGCGGTTTTTCACCCGCCTTCGGCGGGTGAAAAACCTTACCGACAGTTCCCTTTATCACCTCACCGCTATCCCCTTCCCCCTGCAATCCTCCTTGACCTGCGATACCGTCAGCTCCTTAAAATGAAACAGCGATGCCGCCAATGCCGCCGAGCAGTCGGTCTCGATAAACGCATCCGCAAAATCGGAGACCTTTCCCGCTCCCCCGCTGGCGATAACGGGAATTTTCACGGCGTTTACCACGGCTTTCAGCATAGGGATATCAAAGCCCCCCCGCACGCCGTCGGTGTCCATGGAGTTAAGGCAAATTTCCCCTGCTCCCAGCTGTTCTATCTTTTTCACCCATTCGATAAGGTCTATCCCCATATCTATCCTGCCGCCGTTTATGTAGACCGTCCATTTTCCGGGAGATACCATTTTTGCGTCTATCCCCACGCAGATACACTGGCTGCCGAAAATGTCCGCTCCCTCCTTGATAAGCCGGGGATTCTGCACAGCCTGGGAATTTACGGAAACTTTATCCGCCCCCGCCCGCAGTGTCTCCCTGATGTCTTCCACGGTTTTAACGCCGCCGCCAACGGTAAGGGGGACAAACACCTTTTTCGCCGTTTCCCTTACCACGTCCAGCATAAGCCCTCTGCCCTCGTGGGAAGCGGTTATGTCGTAAAAGACTATCTCGTCCGCTCCCTGTAAATTGTACTCATAGGCGCACTCCACGGGGTCGCCCACCTCTTTTATCCCCTCGAAATTTACGCCCTTTACAACCTTCCCGTCCCGAACGTCAAGACAGGGTATTATTCTTTTTGCAAGCATTTTTTTAAACTCCTTTTTTGTGCCGATGAAATAGCTTTTGAAAATTTAAAAGCCTTAAATCAGCATTGTAATATCCTTTTCCTCTTCCTCCGGCTCTTCAAATATCCCCCGAAATTTTTCCGCAAGTCCCTCGTCCACATAATAAGCGTTGACGAGCTTTTTCTCAACCTCTCCGTTTCTTTTCATGAGCCGCCTTTCCCATTCGTCATCTCCGATGTTGATATAATAAAATTCATATTCTATCCCCCGTGAGCCGTAAAATTCCCTTGCGCCGTCCCTTTCGGCTTTCGTCCAGAATCCCCAGTCGAGGATAACGTCTATACCGACACCGATAATTTCAAGGGACTTTTCGTAAAGGTAATTTTCCGCTTTCTCCACATATTCGTCGTGCTTTTCCCCCGCGTTCCCGCCGAAAAGGGCGAGAGTTATCTCGTCCACGGACAGGATAACGGCTTTGCGGCGTTTCATCAATTCCTTTGCATATGTGCTTTTGCCGCTGCAAATTTTCCCGCACATGAGCGTGGCTTTTGCCATAATGATTACCCCCTTTTGATGCTTTTTTTCATCACATCATAACACAGCTTGTCCCCGTTTTCGGTTTTTATAATGTGATACTCCTTTTCACTGTACCCTTTTTTCAGATAAATTCCCTTTGCCGGAAGAGATGAATCAAGTAATATTTCGCTGTACTTTTCCGAAATTTTCTCCTCGGCAAATTTTAAAATCCCGCTCCCCAAGCCCCTGCCCTGAAACATCGGCAGGACAAACAGACGGCATATC
>JAMOZU010000284.1 GCA_023667745.1 Ruminococcus sp. | reverse complement strand
CCCGACAAATCCAACAACTCCGACAGACCCAACAAATCCGACAACTCCGACAGACCCGACCGACCCAACAAATCCGACAACTCCAACCGACCCAACAACTCCGACAACTCCGACTGACCCGACAACTCCGACAGACCCGACCAATCCGACAAACCCCACCGACCCCACCACCCCCGCCGTTTACCCCGTAATTTTCGGCGGAACATATGCCGACAGCGGCGTTAAGGTGCAGGGAACGGGGACAGCGGGAGCGGTGATGACGGTGACCGTGCCTGTGGGCTATGAAGCGGTGATAACCTGCGGCGGGAATGTTATTGCAAGGATAAGCGAGGGCAGCGGGATGTTTGTAATGCCCGCCGGGGGAGTTACGGTCAATGTAAATTCCCAATGGGGATATATGATGTCCCCCTACTCCAATTCCTACATCTATTCCTATGACAAGGATATGAACAAGCTGTCGGTTAACTCGGCAAGGGGCGGTATGAAGGCAAAAGAGGGGGAGATCACCGTTAAACTGGGCAGCGAATATGCGGGACGGAATGTGACCTTGTACAAAGGGCGCAAGTCAACGGCTGTGAAAGTCGATGAGGGCGTGCTTGACAAAAAAGGGAATGTTACCTTTACCGTGGAGAGCGGGAAGGTGTTTACACTGGTGGTTGAATGATAATTTTTCCGTGGGCGTTCGGTGGAATGCTCACGGATTTTTCTTTTGAAAACTGCCCGCATTTCGGCGTTAGGTAATATTATACAAAAATTTCGTATATTTCTCCCGAAAATCGTATAAAATACTAATAACCAAAAAATTTTTTTAAATTTGGTTATATTTTTTTGCTCATATTATGTTGACATATCCTCAAAAAAGGTGTATTATTAATATGAGTAGTTTTGTAATTTTTTCTGAAAGGAGAGGCGCACGGGACATCATAGGGCAGACTTTGCCGTATGCTAAGGTTTGGTGCTTTTTGAGATATGTACTTCGGAAGCGTAAAATTTTTCAAACATGTTATTTTAACGGTGGTGTTCGGGTGGATAGGCGTGGCAACGGTACTGGCGGTGTTCTTTGCCGTCCGATGCCATATGCTGGAAAAAGAGGCGGAGAACGCAGGTACGGCGGCCGTTCCCGACAGCCCCGCCACGATCGATGAATACGTGGAAATGATGAAAGGTTCGGGGTATACCTCGGCGGATATACTCTATGCGGTGGAAATGTCCGACCCGGAAGGGTTTGCGGGGTATACCGGTAACACGAGCAACGCCGTTTCCGGAGGAAATGCATTGCCCGCAGGTCTTCCCGCCCGCATTGACAGGGAGACCGAAACGCAGGCGGACGGGAGAGACGATGTTCCCGGCTTGTCCGGCGAGAACGGCGAGGGAGATGTCCCCGGTATGTCCGATACGTCCGAAGAGGCGGGGGCAGGGTCGCCCGCCGTGGAGCAGACCGACAGGAGACCGAACGGCGATGAGGACGGCGAGGTGTTAAGGGGAAACGGTGAACCCACCGTACCCGCAAAGCCGGGTGACACGGCGGAGCTTACCGAAATGTTCCCCGAAATGTACGCTCAAAAGTCCCCCGTAACGAAAATGCCTTCCGATAAGACAGTGTATCTTACCTTTGATGACGGACCTTCCGCAGGAACTTACGATATTCTTTACATTCTCCAAAAACATGGTATAAAAGCGACCTTCTTCATGTCCGCCGGGAAAACCGAGCAGAGCCGCGAGCAGATGGCGGCAGTTGCCGAGGCGGGGCATACTATCGGAGTGCATTCTTTTGCTCACGACCCCGACAAGATATACGCTTCTCCCGAAGCGTTCCTGATGGACTTTTACGAGACTTACAAGATGATATACGACGCAACGGGCGTAAAGCCCGATATATACCGCCTGCCGGAGGGGGGCAGCCCCGAAGTGCTGTCGGCGGTACGCAAAGAGCTTGACAGGAGGGGATTTACCGAATATCCCGCAAACTGCGATTCCGGCGACAGGGACAGCGGCAGGAGCTGGCAGCATATTTACGATACATCCATAGCAAATATTTCTTCCATGAACGGCGGGGCTATCCTGCATCTCCACGACAGTGCAGACGATTACATAACCGTCCTTACCGTTGACGACATCATAACAGACCTTGAAGCGGCAGGCTACAGCTTTGAGGCTCTTGACAACAGCGTGCGGTAAATCAGGGAAGTGCCGATCTCAAGGTGTTTTCCCCGCCGCAGACAGGGAAAATACCGCACAATACAAGCGGTCACCGGGGAGGCATAATGTCCCCACCGAAAGGATATGATAAAAATGAGCTTAAAGGATAACTTTAACCAGGCTCTCAAAGAGCTTTTGAAAAATGAGGGGCTTGTAGGCGACGGACTTAAAGGCTCGGACAAAAAGGATGCGGAAAGGTTCAGAGACACCGTCCCCGGCAGTGCGGGAGGGGAGAGCCTTACACCGGGAAATGAACCCCGTTCGGAGGATATATTCGCCCCGGAGGGCTATGCTACGGATATTTCCGATAATATAAACGGGCGGGCGGATCCCGAACCGTCGGCAGAGGATTTTATCCAATCGGTGCATAACAGGAACAGCCCCGACCCATTTGCGGATTTTGACGAGCCCGTGACCGGGGGAGCGGCTTCCGAGCCTGTTATGAACGACCGAACCGAACGTGCCGAGCGCACCGAACGCCCGGAACGCTTTGAATACACCACTTCCGAGCAGCAGAGCAGGACTCCCCCTCCTTCCGATACATATAACGACAGGGCTTATAACAACCCGCCGAGAGGGGACAGCGGGCAAAGTTACCCCGGCAGGGGCGGCGCATACGGCGGCAGACCCTACGGCGAAAGCTCCTACGGCAACCGCCCTTACAATAACAGCGGCTATCCCGCCCAAGGGGGAGGATTCAGAGGGGGCAGACCCCCGGAGAACCCCTATTACGAAACGGAAGAGACCACCGTTATTTCCCGCAACACCCGCATTAACGGCGATGTAAGCTCCTTTGCCAACATCACCGTTGAGGGTAGCGTTCAGGGGGACATCAAGCTGACGAAAAATATCAACGTTTCCGGGAAGATAGTGGGGAACATAGAGTGCAACAACGCCGTAATGGCAGGAGCGCAGATGCAGGGCAGCATTGCCTCGAAAGGGCAGGTGCAGATGGATCACGACAGCGTGCTTCTGGGGAACATTGCCACCCAGTATCTCGATCTTAACGGGCGAATCAAAGGCAGCGTAGATGTGGGGGGCAAGGCGGAGTTCAAGAACGATGCCGTTATTGTGGGGGATATTACCGCTTCCACCATTTCCGTCATAGACGGAGCGGTCATCAAGGGCTATGTGAACACCACCTTTATGCAGGAAAGCACATCCAATGTATTCCCCGAGGCTATAACCGTAGGCGAGTAACGCTGTTAGGATTTTTCCCGCTGTAGGCGGGAAAATGCCGATATATAAATTTTCAAGGCGGGGTCTTCCGCCGAACGAAAGGACGGTACACCTATTATGCCGGGCAAAATTTACGATCTATCCGATCTGGACAATCTGGAGCTTCCCCCTCTCCCCGCTCAGAAAGCCAAGCAGGAGGAGGCAGGCAAGCAGACAGCAGCGACGCTGTCGGCAACGCCGCCTGTTCAGTCTGCCGCACCCGCAGACCCGCTGGCGGCAGGAGGAAATGTTTCCGCCGGGGCTGATGATTTTGAGCTTCCCCCTTTGCCTGTGAAAAAAGCGGCTAAAGCGGGAGATGATACCGGGGACGGCGGTGTCGGTG
>JAMOZU010000283.1 GCA_023667745.1 Ruminococcus sp. | reverse complement strand
GCTATCTACAACTCCATGGGCAATATTACCTAAGGCGTTTCCCGGCGATTTTATCGGGGGCTTTCCGAGAAAAAGGGGAATCACCCGAAAAAATAAATTTTATGAAAAATAATTAGTGAGGTGACGAGAATGCTTTCATTTGATATTACCGACAGACACGTCCGCATTGTACGCGGCACTGAATCGGGCGGCAAGATAAGGATATCCTCCGCATCTACCATCGATCTCAGCGAGGGTCTGATAGTTAATGGTCATATAAAAGATATTCCCAAAATGGCAACCATCATCAACGATGAGCTTAAAGCCAGAAGAATGGACGACAAGGAAGCGGTTGTTACCCTGTCCTCCAACCTTGTAATATTCAAGGAGCTTGTTATCCCCAAGGCAAAAACAAGCACAGCCCTGCTGACTATGGTAACAAACCAGATGCAGCATAACATGGGCATTGCGGAGGAATACTCCATCTCCTACTCAATTGCGGGCGAGGTAGAGCAGGAAGGCAACCAGTGCCTGAAGATACTGGCTACGGCTTGTCCTTTTGAAGTGGTTGACTGCTTCAAGAAAGTGTTCTCAATGCTTTCCATAGGGTTAAAGTCGGTGAGCGTTTCCTGTAACGCAATTTCGAGGATAATCCTGTCGGATAAGAAGTCGGCGGCAAGAATGCCCATGCTGGTCGTTCAGGTCGACCCCAACTTTGTAAGTATCAACCTTTATGAGGAAGGTCAGCTGTCCTTTGCGAGGTTCGCTTCCATAGACGCCGTGGACTACGACAACTCCGAGGATTATGTTTACGAGGCCGTAAACGAGAATATCCACAGAATGGTGCAGTTCCACAAGTCGAGAAATCCGGAAAATCCCATTCAGAACGTTGTGTTCTACGGCGATACCACCGAGTACATAAGGCTTACGAACTCGCTGGAGAATATGGATATTTCCACGAGCCTGTTGGGCGTTCCCAACAATATCTCCGGATATGAGAATATCGAGTTCCAGGCGTATGCCAACGCTATCGGTGCCATGTTCAAGAGCAACAAGAGCACCGACCGTATCAACCTCCTTGAGACGGACGCCGCTGCGGGCAAGAACGATGCAGGTTCGGGATTCTTCATTCAGCTGGGTCTTACGGCTCTCCTGTCCTGCGCTGTTGTGGGTGCGATATTCTTAGGGTTCTCCAACACCATCAACAACAACGACAAGAAAGTCTCCGATATAGACGCTTGGATGAACGCTCCGGAGCAGCTTGAAAAAATCAACGAGGTGGATTCCACTCAGGCGAAGATTGACAAGGTAAACCTTTACAAAGCCGACCTTGACAAGGCTATCTACAACTTCAACACCAAGCCTCATCTTACCATTGAGATGATAGAGACTATGACAGAGCCGTTCCTGACAAATAACTGCATGGTAGACACCATTTCCTTCTCCAGCGGCTTTGTTACCCTCAACTGCTACAGCGACGACAACAGAGCCCCCGACCTTGCGGTACAGGCTCTCATCGATCTGGACGAATATGACAATATTGTATACACGGGCTTTATCGGCGGGACTGCCGAGGAACTGGGTCCGGACGCTACAGATGCGGCACTGGACGTTATCAACCAGTTCAGCTTTACGGTTACGTTCAATGTAAGACCCCTTGAAGTAGAGGTCGAAGAGGACGAGCCGGAGGTTGTGGAAGACGGAGGTGAGGAATAATGAGTATGAAACTTTCAAGGCGCGACAGAGTTATCATTCTGTGCGTGTTAGTGTTCGTAATAGGTCTGGCGGGGTATCTGTTGCTCCTCAAACCCAAGTATGAGGAAATGCTTGCTTCCAATGACAGGCTTGCCGCAAAAGAGTCCGAGCGGTCGGAAATGGAAGCGAAAATAGCCACTCTCGAAGACCTGAAAAAGACCCTCGAAAAGAATGTGGACGACATTGTTGAGGATCAGGGCGAGTTCATCAGCGAAAAAGACATCTTCGAGACCCAGCAGATCAGTACATACATTATGGATATGCTTGCGGACACGGGGATAGAGATAACCTCCATGAGCGTTCCCACATTGGCTCCCGGCTCACTTGCCGCATATACTTATAATAAGAATGCGCTGGCTTACGAGATGAGGATCAATGCGGATCTTGCCCGCCAGTTGCCGGAAGATGTGTACTATGCGTACAACAACAGCTATCCGTCAGCTCCGGCAGCGGTGAACATCGGTCTTTCGACGGTGACGGTCTCCTTCCGGTTCGATTCGCCCGAACAGCTTGAAAGCGCAATTCAGGCGGTTGCGGACAACGATAAGGACATCTACCTTACCACCGTCAGCAGCGAAAGGAACGTTGATACGTCCGCCGAGGATTTCGCAGGGTTCTTTGAGGGTCAGATGATAATTCAGGTTTACACCATCAATCCCCTTGACCCGGACGATATTGACAAGGATATGACAGCTTCGGCTGAGTAAGACAGTTTAAGGGAGGCAGACATTACAAAAAGGCACATGCGCTGCCTCTCTTAATAAAGCTTGACCCGAAAAAAAGCGGTATGCCTTTTTCGGGCGGGCTTGTTTATGGGAAACGCCTGAGGGAATGAGCTTGAGCGGGAGGGAGAAAAGCCCGCTCACAGGCGGATAATTCCCGGTTCGAGGTGATTCCCGCAGGCGAGATTCACTTTTGGTTCATTATAAGGTACATTTTAAGAAATTTTTAAGAAAGGACGGTTTTACTATGAAGAACGGTAAACGAACGCCGAAGACCCTAAAGGGTGCAGTTCTGATAATGGTTATGACGGTGATGTTCGTTCTCATCTTCCTGCTGGCGGGGACTATTGCGGTGGTCTACTCCGCTCACAACAGGGCTATGGTGAAGTATGAGGAAAGCCAGGCGTATTATACGGCAAGGTCATTGCTTGACGCTTATCTGGACGCTTTTCTGAAGGATAACAAGAACGTTACCGGTACTGCCGGTACGGGCATTACCGAAAAGACATATTGGTACTTTAATAAGGACGGCGATCTGGACAGCGTACCTGCCAAGCAGGGACGTGCTTTGGAGTTGGATATTTATTCAATGAAGGTCAGCGTTGCACCCAAAAAGGCGAGCGTAAAGACTGACGGCACATACAATGCAAAGACAAATCCATATGGCGGATATAATGCCAGTGACACCAACTATCCCTTTGACGGAATTGAATCGCATTATAATTACTTCAAAGATGACGGCAGTATGGATATGTACCTTTACGATTGGGTAAAGCAATATATCCTTGACCTTATGTTAGGCGACTTTTCCATTCCCGCAGGGAAAACTCTGGAGGAGTTCAGAAAAGAAACCAGAGACGGAAATGTTGACGGATATAAGGAAGCAAGAAAATTGGCACTGATAGCCATCAATTCGCAAATCAGCGATTATTCGCATACAATCACAGGTTTAACAGACTCGCATGACATTGGCTTAAATTCCGATTTCAAAAAATATTATGAGCAGTTTACCTATTCCGAAAAGGACGGCGACGGCAAGGACACGGACACCATTTATTACCGTGTTCCTGCGGGCGTGTTCAGCAATTACGGAGAGCTTACAACAGGCGGCAGCTTCGGTAAGGTAGCAGATACTTTCCCGGACGGCGCAACAGACGCCACTATCAAAATTCAGCTTCTTGAAAGAACCATGAACCTTGGCACGGACGGTGCGGACTACAAGCTGAAATTTGACAACGGCAACAGGGAAAAAGACCACATCAAGATAAGTGTTACGGTTGAGGTAATGCATGACGGCGTTCCCACG
>JAMOZU010000282.1 GCA_023667745.1 Ruminococcus sp. | reverse complement strand
AATAGGCGCAGGAGACGGCGGCACGGTGCGGGAGCTTACAAAGTACGGCAGCATCGGGCATATCGACATGGTGGAGATAGACGAGGAAGTCGTAAACGTCTGCAAAGAATATCTTCCCCGGACCGCATGCAAACTGACCGACGAGCGTGTGTCCCTTTATTTTGAGGACGGCTTGAAATTCGTCCGCACCAGGGAAAACGCCTATGACCTGATAATCGTTGACAGCACCGACCCCTTCGGACCGGGAGAAGGACTTTTCACCAGTGAGTTTTACGGCAACTGCTTTAATGCCCTTACAGCAAACGGCATACTCGTCAATCAGCACGAAAGCCCCTATTATGCTGAGGACGCAAAAGCCATGCAGAGAGCCCACAAGCGTATACGTGAATTTTTCCCCATATGCCGTGTCTATCAGGTGCATATCCCCACATACCCTTCGGGGCATTGGCTTTTCGGATTCGCCTCAAAATCCGTTGACCCCTTAAAGCCCCATGCCGACCGCTGGAACAGCCTCGGCATAAAGACCCGATATTACAACACCGACCTGCACACAGGCTGCTTTGCCATTCCCACTTATGTAAAGGAGTTACTTGATGAAAGCTGAAACAAAAGCCTTTATCGGCTGCGAAAGCCCCTTTGAGGAAGCTTCCGCCGTCCTCTTCGGCGCGCCCTTCGACTGCACCGCCTCCTACCGCCCCGGGGCTCGTTTCGCCCCCGCCGCCATTCGCAACGAAAGCTACGGCATCGAGACCTATTCCCCCTATCAGGACAAGGACCTGACGGACATTAAGGTTTTCGATTCGGGGGACATTGAACTCCCCTTCGGCGACCCTGTCCCCGTCCTTGAAATGATACGGGAGAGGACGGCGGAAATTCTCTCCGCAGGCAAACTCCCCATAATGCTCGGTGGGGAACATCTGGTAACATACGGAGCGTTCCGGGCAATTACCGACCGTTACGGCAGTGACCTTTACATTATCCAGTTCGACGCCCACTGCGACCTGCGGCGGGAATATCTGGGTCAGCGGCTGTCCCACGCCTCTGTTATGCGCCTGTGCCACGACATCGTAGGAGACGGTCACATTTACCAGTTCGGCATAAGAAGCGGCGAGCGGAGCGAGTTTCTTTTTGCGGGGGAGCATACTAAAATATATCCCGCCGGCATAAGCGGCGTTTCCTTTGATGACCTTAGCAAGGCGATTGAGGAACTTCAAGGGAAAAAGGTCTATCTCACCATAGATATGGACGTTCTCGACCCCGCCTTTTTCCCCGGCACGGGAACTCCCGAAGCGGGAGGAGCAAATTTCGGGCAGCTGCTCAAAGCCGTTATCGACATAGGCGCAAACCTTGACATAGTGGGAGCGGACATTAATGAGCTATCCCCCCCCTGCGACCAAAGCGGCTCGTCCGCAGCTCTTGCCTGCAAGTTTACAAGGGAACTCTTACTTGCTCTGGTGGATAGAGGCTAGAGGTTAGAACGTGAACGCTGTTCACGCTAGAGGCTAGAGCATTAGCCCCTTTACATTACAGCGAAATGCGGCAGTAACCTGCTGCAAGGAAACAACTGCGTTATGAACGTATTCGGCACTTTAAAAAAATCCATAAACGGAGAACAAAAACCATGACGGTAAAAGAAAAGCTCACGGGGAAAAACGGCATATTCTTTCAGTACGGCATATTTTTCAAATGGCTCATAATATCGGTGACAGCGGGACTTGTCATAGGGGCGGCGGGAGCGGTGTTCCATATCCTTTTGGGAAAAGTGCGGGAGATGCAAGCCGCCAACAGCTTTCTCATCTGCCTTATGCCCATAGCGGGACTTGTTATCGTCCGGCTCTACAGCGTATGCGGAATGTCGGAGGACAAGGGAACCAACGGCATTATCCTCGGCGCAAGGGGCGAGGAACAAGTCTCCCTTAAAACCGCCCCCCTTATCGTCATAGCCACCCTGCTGACCCATTTAACGGGCGGCTCGGCGGGGCGTGAGGGAGCTGCTTTGCAGCTTGGGGGAAGCCTTGCCTCTCCTTTGGCTAAACTTTTCAAGCTAAAGGACGACGATTATTCCATGCTGACAATCTGCGGCATGGCGGCGGGATTTTCCGCCCTTTTCGGAACGCCCGCAGCGGCGGCGGTATTCGCACTGGAAGTTACGGTAATAGGGCTTACCCGCTACAGCGCACTTGTCCCCGGGATCATCTCCGCTCTCACAGCCGCTTTCACCGCCCGCCTTATCGGCGTGTCCCCCACGGCGTTTATAGTGGAAACAATTCCCGGATTTGACGGCAATTCGGGCAATATCCTGCTCCGAACCGTTGTTATGGGCATAGGCACAGCCCTTGTGAGCATACTTTTCTGCTTTGTCATGGAAACAGCGGCGGAGCTTTACCAAAAGCATATCCCCAATAAATACGCCCGCATATTTATCGGCGGCGTTATCGTTGCGGCTCTGTCATGGCTTATCTGCCTGCTTACAGGCTCTTTCGACTACAATGGCGCAGGTTCGGACATCATAGCCAAAGCCCTTATGGGGGAAAGCCGCCCGGAAGCGTTTATCCTGAAACTTCTCCTGACAGCCCTTACCCTCGGCGCAGGCTTTAAAGGCGGCGAGATAGTCCCCGCCCTCTTTGTGGGTTCGACTTTCGGAGCTTTTTTCGGAGGACTTATCGGCTTTCCCCCCTCATTCGGAGCGGCACTGGGACTTTGCGGCGTGTTCTGCGGTGTTACCAACTGCCCCTTTGCCTCATTGCTGCTTGCCATTGAGCTTTTCGGCTCGGCGGGACTCCCTTATTATGTCCTTGTGATCGGAATGTCCTACATGCTGTCGGGCTACCGTGGGCTTTACAGCGCACAGAAATTTTACGGCGGCAAATTCGGCAGGGAAAATTACGGCGAGATTTTTTCCTATGACGAATACAAGAGAGGCTAGAGGTTAGAACGTGAACTCCGTTCACGCTAGAGGCTAGAATAATTAAGGCTAATTTTCAGGCGGATAAATTTCCTGCCCTTTAAAAAATTTTTATACGAAAAAGGAGAGATATTATGGAAACAATCGATTGTATCAAGACCCGAAGAAGCGTACGTCAGTTCACCGCCAGGGAAATTCCCCGTGAAGTTCTTGAAGAAATTATCCGTGCGGCGGCGTTCGCTCCCTCATGGAAAAATTCACGCACTCCCCGCTGGACGGTGGTGACCGATAAGGCTATGCTGTCGGAGATAGCCGATAAAGCCTGCCTGGGATTCGAGCATAACAGCGGAATTATAAAAGGCTGTCCCTGCCTTGTTGTACAGAGTGCCGTAAAAGGCAGAGCGGGCTTTGAGAAAGACGGCAGCTTTTCCACCGACAAGGGGGACAGCTGGGAGATGTACGACGGCGGCATTACAGCTCAGACCCTATGCCTTGCGGCTCATGATATGGGCGTGGGAAGCGTCATCATGGGGATAATAGACGATAAGGAACTTGAACAAATGCTGAACATTCCCGAAACCGAACGCGTCCTTGCGGCAATTGCCATGGGATATTACGAGAACGTTCCCCAGATGCCGCCCAAATATGATGTGGGGGACATTGCACGCTTCATTTAGGGAAGTACTGATTTAAGGTCTTTTCCCCGCCTGCGGCGGGGAAAAGACCGCCCGACACAAAGTTTTGCAATATATAAAATGCGATTTGACCGGCGTTTCCCCAAAAAACTAAAATCAACTTCTTTAAACCAATACAGGCAGGTGAATACCATGGGCTACATTTCCGACATAAGAAAATACGTGGGGCATGCCCCCATTATCATGGT
>JAMOZU010000281.1 GCA_023667745.1 Ruminococcus sp. | reverse complement strand
AGCCGCCGCAAAAAATCATATATGCAAATTTTTTGCAGCGGCTTCATCTCCATAATTCTAACAGGGATTAGTATAAATCTTGCCTCTTGCCTCTTGCATCTTGCCTCTGTCAGCGGAGGTTAAAAACTATGAATTTACACGGCAAGGACATTAAGATTTTCACCGCCAATTCCAACCCCAAGGTGGCGAACGAAATTGCAAAGGCGTTGGGACTGCCGCTGGGGCAGTCGGAAGTGGTGACGTTCTCGGACGGGGAGATAAGCGTTTCCATTAAAGAGAGCGTGAGAGGTTCGGACGTATTTGTGGTGCAGTCCACAAGCACTCCGGTAAACGACCATATGATGGAGCTGCTTATTATGATAGACGCTTTCAAGAGAGCGTCCGCAGGGCGTATCACGGCGGTTATCCCTTATATGGGCTATGCGCGGCAGGACAGAAAGGCTAAGGCGAGAGACCCCATTTCCGCAAAGCTAATGGCTGACCTTTTAACGGTGGCGGGAGCGGACAGGGTGCTGTCTATGGACCTGCACTGTGCGCAGATACAGGGGTTTTTCAATATCCCGGTGGATCATCTTTTGGGCGTGCCTATTTTAGTTCCCTATTTTATCGAGAAATTCAAGGATATAAAGGACAACACCATTGTAGTGTCCCCCGACCTTGGCTCGGTAACAAGGGCGAGGAACTTTGCGGCGAAGTTTGAAGCGCCTCTTGCCATTGTTGACAAGAGGCGGCAGAAGGCCAATGTATGCGAGGTCATGAACATTATAGGGGACGTAAGGGACAAGGACGTTATCCTTGTGGACGATATGATAGACACGGCGGGGACTCTCTGCAATGCGGCAAAAGCCATAATGGAGAAGGGCGGGGCAAAGTCGGTCACTGCCTGCGCCACTCACGGGGTTCTGTCCGGTCCTGCCATTGAGCGAATCTCCGAAAGCGTTATCAAGGAAGTTGTTATCCTTGACACCATTGCTCTGCCGGAGGAAAAGAAGATAGACAAGATAACCGTTCTCCCTGTAGCCCCCACCTTTGCGCAGGCTATTGAGAGAATTTATGCGGACAGACCGATAAGCCCTCTGTTTAACGCTTGATAGGGGTTCTCGGACTTTCGGCGAGAGGCTGGAAGTTAGAAGCCAGAGGATAGAGATGTACTGATTTAAAATTTCAAGAAAAAATATACCGATACAAATGGGCATGGGCGGCTTGACAGCCGTTCTGCCCTTTTGGGGTTATGTTTTATTCGGGGGTGTAAAAAATGTGGTTTGTTCTTGCGCTGCTGTCGGCGGTGTTTGCGGCATTTACGTCCGTACTGGCAAAGATCGGCATTGAGGGAGTCGACTCCACCCTTGCCACTGCATTAAGGACGGCTGTGGTACTTGTTATGGCTTGGGGCATGGTATTTGTTACGGGACATGGGTCGTTCCTTGAAATAAGCGGCATCTCCAAAAAAAGCTGGATATTCCTGATACTGTCCGGACTTGCCACGGGTGCATCGTGGCTTTGCTATTACAAGGCGGTACAGACAGGGGAAGTTTCAAAAGTGACCGCCGTCGACAAGATGAGCGTTGTTATAACAATATTGCTTGCGGCGGTGTTCCTGAAAGAGGAACTTACTGCGAAAAAGCTGGTAGGCTGCCTGCTGATAGGGGCAGGGAGTTTGCTTATAATAAAGTGAGGGAATGAGTCTTGAAAAAATACGATAATTTTGTAAAATGCCTTGGGGTGCTTGAAAAAACCGACAAGGCTGCAACAGAACGGTATGAGATAGTCAGAACGGGAGTTATAGGGCAGTTTAATTTGTCATTTGAACTTGCATGGAAAGCCTTGCAGGAGGTTTTACGCAAACACGGTGTTATGGGTGCGGAAACAGGCTCGCCGAGAGAAATATTAAAACTGGGTTATAAAGTGGGGTTTGTAAACAATGAGGAGATATGGCTGGATATGCTTGACAGCCGCAATGTTTCGGTTCACGTTTATGACGAGGAAAAGGCCGATGAGCAGATAAAGAAAATTTACGAACGGTATATCCCCGCATTTCGGGAACTGCGGGAAACTTTAAAAGAAAAAATAAGCGAGATACAGAGGTAGGTACTATGAGCATTTTCGACATTTTCGACAAACTGGAAAAGGAACGTGAGAACACAGCCGTCACAGCTCCGGAATATCTGATAGTTGGCTTGGGAAATCCGGGGGCGGAGTATGAGAACACCCGCCACAATGCGGGGTTTATGACGGTGGACACTCTTGCGGCAAAAAAGGGCTTTGACATAAAGCGGATAAAGTTCAAGTCGCTGACGGGGGACGCCGTGATTGCGGGGAAAAGGTGCATAATCATGAAGCCGACCACCTTTATGAACAGCAGCGGGGAGGCGGTGACGGAGGCTATGAGCTTTTACAAGATACCCATTGAAAAGGTGATAGTATGCTTTGACGACATAAGCCTTGAACCGGGAGACATACGGATAAAGCGGAAAGGCAGCGATGGGGGGCATAACGGGATAAAGTCGATAATTTACCTGACGGGGTCGCAGGATTTTCCGAGGGTGAAGATAGGGGTGGGGAAGAAGCCCCACAAGGATTATGACCTTGTGAAGTGGGTATTGGGGAATTTTTCAAAAGAGGATATAGAAAAGCTGCATACGTCCACGGAGAACGCATGCGAGGCGGTGGAGATGATATTGAAGGGGGATATTGACGGAGCGATGAATAGATTTAATTAGTGGGCGGGGATGTTCCACGTGGAACAAAAATAAAGCGGACACGATAATAAGAGCTTTACAAGAACAGATGCGCACGTTTGGGGGGTCTGGGGGAAATCACCCCCAGCGGGGTTTGGGGCAAAGCCCCAACGGCGTAAGCCGCCTGTAGCTTACTGTACGTTGCAGATAAGAGCATTGCACAAGCAAGTCACCTCAACCGCCGCCCGCAAGGGCGTATGTCGCTGACAAATGACGACAAATTTAAACATTTTTTGCATAATACAAGCTGCACAAAATATCTTGCAAAAAATTGTGCAAGCCTACAAAAGTTATTAAAACGAAAAATATTTTGCATAAAGCTATTGATAAGTGGTAATTGGAGTGTTATAATAATATACAGAAGCACATCAAGCAACGCAATGTTGCACTTTATCGGCATACCGCCGTCAACTATTAACTATTAATTATTAACTATTAACTGAATTACGCGGTGAATTTAATGAACATATACGAAAAAATAAGCCCCGTTCTTGATGAACACAGGGAGTTTAAAGATATAACCGAGACCATGGCTAAAGGGTTTTCTCCCCTTAGCGTAAGCGGGGTCTCCTATATCCATAAGGCGCAGTTGGCTGTAATGATAAGCCGGAAAGTCTGCAGGGGGACGCTCCTTGTCATCACCGAGGACGAGGCGTGTGCAAAACGCCTTTGCGACGATATAAACGAAACGGCGGGGGACATAGCCTGCCTGTTCCCCGCAAAGGACCTGACCCTTACCAATGTTGACAGAGCCTCAAAAGAATATGAATATCAGCGGCTGTGCGCTCTTACAAGGGTGCTTGACGGCAGCTGCAAGATAATCTGTGCCGGGGCGGAGGCTGTAATGCAGAGGACGCTCCCGCCGGAAGAGCTGAAAAAACGGACGGTAAAAATAACGACAGCGGACAGCGTTGACTTCAAGGAGCTGTCGGAAAGGCTCGTAAAGGCAGGTTACGTAAAGCGGGACACGGTGGAGTCCCCCTCCCAGTTTTCAGTAAGAGGAAGCATTGCGGATATTTTCCCGGTGCAGGAGAAAAGCCCTGTGCGAATGGAGCTGTGGGACGATGAGATAGACT
>JAMOZU010000280.1 GCA_023667745.1 Ruminococcus sp. | reverse complement strand
CTCCGAACTCCGAATTACTGAAAATTTTCAGATCATTCAATTAAAATTACCTCCTGTTCTTGACACCGCCCCTCTTTTGGTGTATACTGGAAAAGAAAGGTGGTGAAATTAATGGTTTCCAAAGACGATACCATCCGCTTTCTTCAAAAGCGAATGAGCAATTTGACTGACATCAAAACCGATTTGACAAGTGATTTATCCAAAATCTTCAAGCGCAGATTGAAACGATTCAAAAATTCTGTTGATGATGAACAGAGTGCTTTGACTGAGTTGCATATCAAGGAACTTGATGAATATGCCTTGACGCCCTATGACAAAAATAAAATTTATATCATACATGACGTTGAGCGTATTTTGTTAGCTTCCTATGACTTGTCAAATGCAGAAGTTTCAAAACTTGTCGAAATTTGCGAACAAGCAGAAGAATTTGACATTGACCCTAAGTACATAAGTACATTATACATTTTTAAAAAGGGACGAATCACTTTCCAAACAGACTTGTATCCAAACGAATTGTCCGGCATTATTAAATATTTCCAAAGCAGGAACATATTTAAAGCACAGAACATCATGGAAATAGACACAAATGACTTTTTCAGCTTTTGACCGTTTTATTCCTTTTGCGATTGGTATAACCGCCAATGTCGCTGGTAAAAAAAGGAATGTTTGTCAGTTTCTTTGCCCGTTCTCCGCTCACCACAGCGGGAGCGGGCTTTTTTCTTACCTTTACCCTCATTTTTTTCACCTCCTGTCCTTGACACTCGCTCCCCAACGTGGTATAATAACATTGGACTTCTATACCCTGTCGGTTTGCTATATGTTAATTATAGTACGTTTATAAGTACTTGTCAAGCCTTTTGAGTAATTTTAAATATACTTTGTAGATTTAACCAAATTTTAAGGAGTGAATTTAGTGTTTTATGACAATTTAAAACAGGAATGTGAGCGGCAAGGGTTAAAAGTAACACCGATAGTCTTAGAATGTGGAGGAAATAAAGGTTCATTAAGTGGCTGGAAAAAAGGGGCTTCGCCCAATTCTGATATTGTGATAAAATTATCAGTAAGGCTCAACGTACCTACGGATTTGCTTTTACTGGGCAAGAGTGCTACCTTGCCAATAAATGACCCACTACCTACCGACCAACAGGAACTATTAGACAAGTACACGGAACTCACAGAGCGGGAACAAGGGCGTGTCCTCCAGTTTATGGAAGACCTCATTGCCGCCCACCCCTCTGCGTACGACACAGCAGAACCTCTGCCCGCTCCCAACAAAGCCAAACCAACCGCCGCCATGCTTGAGCAAAAGAAATACCTTGCTTGATACACTGTCACAACGGCAGAGTTATCCGGTGGGAGCGGTGGATAAAACATCCCAAAGGCTAAAGGTATACCATTATAATGCAAAAAAAGACCGCAGAAAACGGTCTAAAAAAGTGCTGTCAAGTTGACAATTCAGTTTGCAAAAATCAACGCCAAAAAAGGGGGTGCGAACCAGTTCGCACCCCCCTCAAAATTAGTTCGCAGGTTCGCACCCCCCTTGTCGGAGAAAATCAGCCCTGTAATTCAATCATTTTAAAAATTTAAATGCCGAGTTTAAAGGCTTTTCGGGCTTTTTTTAAAAATTTTAAAAAATTTTTTAAAGCCCACCGGCATCTCACCAAAAACACCAAAAACCGCCAATTTCATTTGACATTGGCGGTTTTTCATTTTTACCCATATTTACTTTTTAAATGCCGATTTTACGGCGTTTTAAAGCTATTTTTAGGAAAATTCAGGGATATTTTGGGTTGTTTACTTTTTTGTATTTTGCGCGGCAAGCTACAGTAACGCCTCGGAAAATTTTAAAAAAGGAGAAAAAGAAAATGAGAAAATCTTTTAAAAGCGTGGCAGCCGCAGCCTTGGCACTGACCCTTGCGGCATTACCGGTAGTGCAGGATATACCGGCGTTGAACGGGACATCGGTGGGGATAGCGGCGAATGCAGTGGAATGTACTGTTCATAATTATGTCAGTCAGAATACTGAATATAAATGGAGTATGGACAATGAAAGCTGTACTGCTTCTATAAAATGCAGTAACTGCGATTATGTCTTAACCTCAACTGTTCCTGCCTCATCTGAAATAACAAAAAGACCTACCGCATCAGCAAAAGGCAAAAAAACTTGTGAAGCTTCTTTTAATGCACCCTTTGAAACACAGTTCAAAGTTGCTGAAGTGGATAATTATGCTTGCATTGCTGCAAATGTTGCTATACGAAAGGCTGAAAAGGTTATTGAGGAGTTTGCGGAGAATGGAAAAAAGAGAACGTATGATAACAGGATAACAGGGGAAGAAATCAAAAGTGCCCTTTTCGACGCTGTGGCGGGAATGGGAGTTGACATTGACTGCTCTGCAACTGACGATTATGATACGCCGGGTTATCTTTGTATAATTCTTTATATTGAATGCGGCGAAGGGGATACATCAGCTTTGGAACTTATCCAGACTTATATCAAGTATAGTTCTGCTCAAGATGCTGATGAGACTAAAGTAGATGCTGCAGTTGAAAAGGTCAGAAAAGCATTTACCTCAATTAATAACGGAGATGATGTTTACACAGACAAACTTTTTGCCCCGCTTGAGGATGCAAAGAACAGTTTAATTTCAGCAAAAATATATGGAGAGTATGATGCTGACAGATATACTTACACGGATTTGAGCGGCAGATATGATTTAGATACAGCCTTTTGGGCAGGTGGATTGGGTTCCAATGACTGGAATTGGAACTTTATGTTTACTAAAATAATAAATCCCGGTTCGGAAATTACCTTAACTGAAAACAGTTCAAAAATAGCTACGGCAAAGAATGCGGTAAACATGACTTTAGCAAAATTTGTCGTAACCGCCAATACTTCTGAGGCTGATGTTCAGACAGCAGTAAATGCAGCCATATCAAGTTTAAATGTTACAGGTGTTTCCGGCAAGGCAAGCCTTATTCTTGATAAAACACGGGGAACGGCTGCAATTACGGTTAATTTAAGTGCGGGTAATGATAGCGACACATTAACATTAAACGGATATACTTTTGAAAAACAATCTATTGTTCCAACCACCCCGGGTGGCACTGCTACGACCGAGCCGGACAATACCACTCCGACAACCACCGACAATACTACCCCCGCTGAAAACACCGACCTTAAAAAAGCCCAATCAGCCGCCAACGCCTTCAAAGAAACATGGGTCTATAAATCCCCCGGCACGCAGGACTGGATAACCGCCGAGGATATAGAAAACGGAACTCACAATCAGACAGTATTTGCAGGAACATGGCTTGACGGCGTTGACCTTGGCGGTGCGGCTGTTACCGTAAAGAGTGAAATGCTCGATAAATCCAAAGGTACGGCAAAGCTGACCTATACCTTTACCGTGGGCAGTGAAAAGGTTTCCGTAGAGACCGTTCTTACAGTCAAGGCGGAGGGCTCTTCTTCTGATAACGATGACAATAATAACAATGACAACAATAACCAGCCCCCCGCCCCCACCTATTACGCAGTAGGCTTTGCCGGTGACTATTCCGGCAGCGGCATAACCGTATCAAGCACCCGCAATATCGCAGGCACAGCTGTTACGGTAAAAGTCCCCGTGGGCTACACCGTTGACGTGGTAAGCGGAAACAACCGCATAGCCACCATCTCCGACGGCACAGGCACTTTCACCATGCCCGCAGGGAACGTTACTCTAAACGTTTCAAGCTATATCGGCATGCTGTCCTCCGGCTACAAAAATTCCTACATCTATTCCTATGACAGCTCCATGAACCACATCACCACCAACTCCGTAAGAG
>JAMOZU010000027.1 GCA_023667745.1 Ruminococcus sp. | reverse complement strand
GTCCCCCGGCAACCTGCGGATTGCCATCGCGCCCCCCTTTCCTTCACCCTTACCCCACCCCCAGGCTGTCGCTTGTGTAGTGCTGAAAGATAGCTGCATACGTACCTTGCTTACCTGCAACCTTGATATACGGTAAAGTGCGTAAGTATGCTGTATACTTTCCCTTGCAGTGGTTCTCACAACACTTGATAGGCGGTGAAGTGCTGAACGATAGTCGTATACGTCACTTGCCGGGGACTTGCATTCGCCTGACTAACTATTAACTATTAATTATTAACTATTAACTATTTAAGTTTTCTTCCAGTTTCTCCCTTGCAAGGGTGTATCCTGCGGACAGCAGGGGTATACCGAGCATTATCCCCGCCGCTCCGCCTATTTGCGCTCCCACGATTATGGCGATAAGTATCAGCAGCGGCGGCAATCCCACGCTTTTCCCAACGATACGGGGATATATGAAATTATTTTCCACTTGCTGTAAAATTATTATGAATATAATAAACCACAGCGCAGAGGAGGGCTTTGCCAGAAACAGCACGAACACCGACGGCACCGCCCCCGCAAATGCTCCTACCACAGGCACGAGAGCCGTTACGCCGATGATAACGCTGATGAGCAGCGGGTACTCGAAGCGCAGCAGCACCATTCCCGCGAAACAGAGCGTCCCCAGTACCACCGCCTCGGTTATCTGCCCGCTGATGAAATTGGTCAGGGACTCATAGATAACGTCAAGACAGCGGCTGATTTTCTTTAGCCGTTCCTTGCTGATGAACACCGCCGCCGCTCCGCCTATGAAGTCCATTATCACCTGCTTCTGAGCAAGGATATACACCGAAAGCACCGTTCCCACAAGGAAATTTCCCGCCGCTCTGATAAATCCCGCCGTGGCGGTGAATGTGCGTCCGAGCATGGCGGGGAATGCTTCGGAAAGGGTCTTTGCTATCCTGTCGAAAAGGCTTATAACACCTTCGCTGCCTATGAGCCTGTCCGCACGCTCACGGAAAAGGCTGTAGTATCCGTCGAAGCTGTTGACGAAAAGCCTTATGCTGTCTGCAAGGCGGGGGATTATTATGCTTATGACGGCGGCTATCGCGGCGGCGGCTGTAAGATAGGCGAGGGCTATTGCGGCGGGTCTGCGGCGGGAAGTCCTGCGGGGGCAGAAGAGTCCGATGAATTTATCGGCGGTGTTTACAGCAGGGTTCATAACGGCGGTGATGACGATGCCTGTGATAATAGGCAGTCCCGCACACCACAGTGCGTCAAGAGTTCCCGTAATAACGGAGGGACGGAATATAACAGCCAGCCCCAAAAAAATTATAAGCCCCGGAATAATGTATTTTCTTTTCATGTACAGTACCTTAAACCTTTTCGGCAAATGCCGGAATTCTTTTCTATGGTATATATTATGCCGAATATGCGGGAAAATATTATCGGGGAGCCAAGCTCTGTTGTTTTTTCTCTCATTGAATTATGGGACTTAAGCCGCTGTAAAAACCGTATAAGAAAGTTCTTGCGGCGGCTTCATCTGCATATTTTTAATGGGGATCGGTATGAGAGGGACGTTTCCGGGGTTTTTCGGTCAAGAGGCAGGAGGCGGGAATGGCGTTGAATTTGCGGTATTTATACGGGAAATGCTTTAAATAAACCTGTTCCCGGTCTTCGGCTGTACATTGTTCGGGGTTAATTGTTATATTGCCTAATGCAACTGCAATTTATTTGTGCAAAACAGAAAATTTTTGTATGAGCAAAGAAAAATTGCGGAAAGCTATTGACAAGTGGGAAATCGTGTGGTATAATTGTAACAGAAGATAATTGTGAAATCGGCGGACAGCCGATCGGCCGGGAATGTGATAAAGGATGATGAGATATGTTTGTAAACGGGATCGTGATACAAAAGTATATTGATAATCCCTACGGTTACAGGGGGATAGACGGCAGCGGGTTCAGCCCGGATACGGGGGTGAATTGGTTCTTTAATTATGACGAAAGTGCGTCGGAACGGTTTGAGCCGTATTATGATGAGTATATCGGGAAGACATATTGGATATTGAAAGAGCATAGTTGGGTCGCCGCCTGCACGGATATGGAGTACATATACGGATACGCAAAAGAAGCGGAAAAGAGGGGGATACGGTTCAGGGTGCTGCTGTGTGAGACGGATATACCGTCTCCGGTGTTTGAGCCGCCGAAGTTTGATACGGAATTTTTGGGGTACGATTACGCTTATGCAATGGGGGATAACTATTCGGCGGTTTACAATGAGATACCCTCGGCGTTTCCCGAATTTAGTCTGAATGAATACGGGCTGTTCCGGACGAGAGAGGAGATAGAGGAATATATTGCGGCAAGGGAGCGGTTCAAGGAAAGTCACCCGCCTTACACGCTGGAGGAGGGGGATTTTGTTGTTTTCAGGCTTCATGATACAAATCCCTCATTGAATTATGGGATTCAGCCGCCGCAAAAAATCATAAACGCAAATTTTTTGCAGCGGCTTCATCTCCATAATTCTAATGGGGATTAGTATGAGATAAATTTCGGAGGGTAGAGTAATGCTGATTTAAGGTGTTTTTCTTTTTGCCGCAATAGGTATATTACGCTTTGCAATACGATGCTTTACATATACATCTTGCAAATATGCCTTGCAATACGATACACCTTGCATATACACTTTGCAATATGTACTGCAATACGTTTCGCAAATATGCCTTGCAGTACGCCTTGTAAAATGCTTTGCAAATATATATTGCAATACGCTTACAATATGTCTTGCATATATGTCTTGGGGAAAAACTGCTCAACACAGAGAGAAAGATTTGCGGCACTTGTGTTTTGTTTAAATGCCGGTTGATCGTCAGCTGCTTAGATGTTATGGGGGTCATAGGCGGGAAATACAGCATATGTTTTGGGCGAATATTTTATGTATTGCGGTAAACAGGCGGTTCTTCGACATTTCTCCGAGGTCTGCTCTTGATTTATGTAAAAGTTATGTAACATTTTTATTAACAATATACCGTTTCCCCTTGATTTATGAGCGAAGGTATGGTATAATATAACAGGCTATGCTAATGTAAGCAGGAAGCAAGAGGCAGGAGGCAAGAATCAACAGACTTGCAAAGCCCCGCAGAAAATGAGGCTTTTGTCTTCGGCGTTGATTTTTTGTATTGCTGTAATATGCCGGGAATGTCGTAATACCGATCCCAGTAATTCAATGAGGGATTTGTACAAAGCCTGCGGTAGGGCGGGTTTGCGGCTTTACAAAATCAAGAGGGGGTTTAATGCAATGCTAAGAAGCATGACGGGTTTCGGGCGGGCGGAAAAGCTGCTTAACGGCAGGAATATCACTGTGGAGATACGGTCGGTAAATCACAGGTATTACGAGTTTTCGGCGAGAGTTCCCCGTTCCATGGGATTTCTGGAGGAAAAGCTGAAAGGTTTTCTGGGGGAGTATATTTCAAGGGGGAAAGCGGAAGTTTCGGTATCGGTGGTATCGGTGGATGCCGGAGACACGCTGATAGAAATAAACAAAAAGACGGCGGAGGGCTATGTGAACGCCCTGCGGAGCGTGAAAGACGAGCTGTGGATAACAGACGACTTGTCGCTGTCGTCCCTTATGCGGCTGCCGGATATTTTTACGGTGCGAAAGGCTGCTGTAAAGGAAGAGGAGCTTTGGGAAGATGTTAAAGAGGTCTGCTCCGAGGCTGCGGAAAAGTTCGTTAAAATGCGGGAAGCCGAGGGGGAGAAGATGCGGCAGGACGTGGAGAACCGTCTGGAGCTTATAAGCGGCATGGTGACCCAGATAGAGAGGCTGTCCCCTTTGTCCGCCGAGCGTTACCGTGACAAGCTGTACGCAAGGCTCAAGGAGCTTTTGGAAGGCAAGGAAGCGGACGAGCAGAGGATAATTACCGAGGCTGCCATATTCGCCGACAAGACGGCTGTGGCGGAGGAAACGGTAAGGCTCAAAAGCCATATCGAGCAACTGTCGGGCATGCTGCGGCAGGACAATGCCGTGGGCAGGAAGCTGGATTTTCTCATTCAGGAATTTAACCGTGAGGCCAACACCATAGGCTCAAAGGCTATGGATATAGAGATAACGAGGCTTGTGGTTGACCTTAAATCGGAGATAGAAAAGATACGGGAGCAGATACAGAATATAGAATAGCGAGGAAAATGTATGAAGCTTATTCCCATAGGCTACGGCAACGCCGTTAATTCGGACAGGGTGGTGGCGGTGGTAAGTCCCGAATCTGCGCCTATCAAGCGGATAATCACCGACGCCAGAGACAGAGGGATGCTCATTGACGCCACCTACGGCAGGAAGACAAAGGCGGTGGTCGTAATGGACAGCGACCATGTTGTGCTGTCTGCACTGTCGGCGGAGTCGCTGACGGGAAGAGCGGAGGACAGTTAGGCTGTTAAGCTATGGCATTTATCCCGCCGCAGGCGGGATAAATGCCGCCACTAAAGTAAAGGTGTGTTTATAAAATGAAAAAAGGATTGCTTATTGTGGTAAGCGCACCGTCGGGGTGCGGCAAGGGGACTTTGCTGGCGGCGGCGGCCAAGAAGATGGATTTTTATTATTCCGTCTCGGCTACCACACGTAAACCGAGAGAGGGGGAAAAAGACGGTGTGAATTACCGCTTTTTGACGAGAGAGGAGTTTACGGAAATTGCCCGGGGGGGCGGTATGCTCGAATATGCGGAGTACTGCGGCAACTTTTACGGCACGCCCAAGAAGGCGGTGGAAGAGGAGCTTGAGAAGGGCAGGGACGTGCTTTTGGAAATAGAAGTGCAGGGGGCGTTGAAGGTCATGGAAAAATGCCCCGAGGCGGTGTTTATATTTATACTGCCGCCAAGTCTCGGTACGCTTCGGGAGCGGCTGGAAAAGAGGGGGACGGAAAGCCCGGAGGTAATTGCGGAGCGTGTTGCCCAGGCGGAGCGGGAGATAAAAGAGGCTCACAGATACGGTTACGCCGTTGTGAACGATGACCTTGACAAGGCGGCGGAAGATTTTATCGCCGTTGTAAGGGCGGAAAAGCTGGCGGTAAAGAGAAACGCAGATGTTATTGAAGGGATAACGGCTGCTTGTTAGGCATATTTCCCGCCGCAGGCGGGAAATAATACAAATTCACTCCCAATGTGAAGGCAAAAAATTCTGCGCAAAATCCATATATGCAAGATTTTGCTTGAATTTTTTGTACACATTCAGGTCGTGAATTAGTATATGCCGCTCAACAATCAATAAAGGAGATTTTGTATTATGTTAAGACCTGCTATGTCACAGATCGCCACTCACGGCGAAAGCTATTATTCGGTGGTTATAGGCGTTGCCAAAAGGGCAAGGGAAATTGCCGACGAGCTTTGCAGCCGCAATGAGATACTGGAGGAAAAGCCCGTAAAGACGGCTGTGGAAGAGTTTGCGGCAAGGAAATTTTCCATTGTGGAAGACCCTGATGTCCGTCCGGGCAAGTCCACGGAAAGCCAGTTCTGATGGTCGCAGAGGTTGGCGTAAGCGGTACCGGTTTTGCGTTCGATGAGCTGTACAGTTACAGCGTTCCGGAAGGCATGGAGATACTGCCGGGTATGAGGGTGATAGTCCCTTTCGGCAGGGGTAACCGCCGCAGGGTGGGGATAGTTGTAAGGACAGGCGAGGGCGGGGAGAATGCCGAACGTGAGGCGGGTGCCGGGAGCGGGGCTGCTGTACGTAAACTGAAGGAAATTGCGGCGGCTGCGGACAAAGAGCCTGTGCTGGGGGATGAGCAGCTGCAGCTTTTATGCAGGTTGCGGGACACGACTTTCTGCACTTATTACGAGGCGTTGGGTGCGCTTATCCCGCCGGGATTGGGAATTACCTTTACGGCAAGATACAGGCTGACGGGGAAAAAGCCCAAAAAAGGGCAGGTCTCCCAAAGTGCGCTGGGGCTGTATACGTCGGCTGCGGAGGCTGACGGCTGCGTTGACTTGATAATTTCCTCCGACCCGAATGCGGCGGAAGAGCTGCGGGCGGCGGGGTTTCTGGAAGAGACGGACGAGACCAGACAGCGTGTGGGGGAGGACACGGTGACGATGGTGCGTTTGACGGATAAGTTCAGCGAGGATATGAAAATGACTCCAAAGCAGGGGAGAGCGGCGGCTGTTTTACAGCGGGAAGGGTGCGCTTCGGTAAAGGAGCTGACGTATCTTTGCGGCTGTTCAAGGTCGGTGATAATGGGGCTTGTAAGGGCGGGGGCGGCGGAGATATTCAGGGAAGAGTCCGTTAAAGTCCCGCAAATAAGCGAGACGGAGGATATTTCCGAGGTAATATTAAGTCCCCTGCAAAAAGAAGCCTGCGAGGGGATAAGTTCCCTTTGCGATGAGGGGCGGGCATGCTCGGCTTTGCTGTACGGCGTGACGGGCAGCGGGAAGACTCTTGTGTTCGCAAAACTTATGGAGCGGGTGTTAAAAAGCGGGCGGGGGGTATTGCTCCTTATTCCGGAAATTGCCCTGACCCCACAGACGGTGGGCAGGTTCAGGCGGCTGTTCGGGGAGACGGTGGCGGTAATGCACAGCGGGCTTTCCCTTTCCATGCGCTCCAACGAGTACAAGCGAGTGAAAACGGGGCAGTGCAGGATAGTGGTGGGTACTCGCAGTGCGGTTTTTGCGCCTATGGACAATATCGGGCTCATTATAATGGACGAGGAGGGGGAACGCACCTATAAATCGGGGCAGAACCCCAGATACCATGCAAGGGACGCTGCGGCGTGGCGTTGCATGTATCACAAGGCGGTTTTGCTTATGGCGTCCGCCACGCCCTCGGTGGAAACGTTCTATGGGGCAATGCAGGGGAGGATAAGGCTTTTCCGCTTGGGGGAGCGGTACTCGGCGAACGGAGCGGTGGCGATGCCCCAGGTCAGGATAGTGGATATGACGGGTAGCGGGAATATTTTCAGCCCGGAGCTTCTGGGGGAGCTGCGGGATAATCTCAAAAAAGGGGAGCAGTCTCTTTTGTTGCTTAACCGCCGAGGGTATCACACGTATGTTTCCTGTATGGAGTGCAGGCAGCCTGTAAGCTGCCCCGACTGCGGCATTCCCATGACCTATCACAGGATCAACGGCAGGCTTATCTGCCATTACTGCGGCTACAGCGAGGATTTTACCGGGCGGTGCGGCAAGTGCGGCGGGGGGCTGCGGGCGACCGGCATGGGTACGCAGCGCATGGAAGATGAAATTGCGGAGTTTCTGCCCGAAGCGAGAATTTTACGCATGGACGCAGACACCACCTATTCGAGATACGCCTATGACAAGCGGTTTACCGCATTCGGCAGCGGCGAGTATGACATTATGGTGGGAACGCAGATGATAGCCAAGGGGCTTGACTTCCCCAAGGTGACTTTGGTGGGAGTTCTGAACGCCGACAAGACGCTGTTTTCGGGGGATTACCGCAGCTTCGAGCGCACCTTTTCCCTTATTACCCAAGTAGTGGGCAGGAGCGGCAGGAGCGGCGGCGGGGGACGGGCGTATATACAGACTTATGTCCCCGACCATTATGTGATAAGTCTTGCGGCGGCGCAGGATTACGAGGGATTTTACAGGCAGGAGATAGCCTTGCGGAAGGCGGCTGTATATCCGCCTTTCTGCGACATCTGCTGTGTGGGGTTTTCCGGGGAGGAGGACGGGAAAACGGGAGCGGCGGCGGATATTTTCACAAGGGTTCTGACGGAGAAAAGGGGAACGGTAAAGGAAAAAATGCCTTTGCGTTTATTGGGTCCGTCAAAGTGCGAGATAGAGAGGATAGGGGGAAAATACAGGTGGCGGCTGATAATAAAATGCCGCAACAACAGCGTGTTCCGTGAGTTTATCGGGGGAGTAAGGCGGGAGACCGCCAAAGACCCAAGTTTCAGGGGAATAAGCGTGAGCATGGATATTAACGGAGAAATTTTTTAGAGGTTAGAAGTCAGAGGTAAGAGGTTAGATGCGGTACAGGGTATGGGGGACGGTTTCAGATTAGTATATACGCCCTTTTGGGCTTGATATATATAAATTTATACAAAACATAGAATTGTCACTAAAGGCAAAAGCTGCACTCTTGCAGGTTTTTTTCAAAGCCTCTTGCTTCCTGCCTCTTGCTTCTTTAAAATAAAAAATGCAAGCAATTCTATATTTTGCTCCAGTAGGAAAGGACTTGTAAAATAATGGCTCTTAGGAATATTTATGTGGAGGGCGATCCGATACTGCGTAAGAAGTGCCGCCCGGTGGAAAAGTTTGACGAGAAGCTGTCGGCTTTGCTGGACGATATGCACGAGACCCTTGACAGGGCGGACGGCGTGGGACTTGCCGCTCCCCAGGTGGGGATATGCAGGAGGGTTTTCGTCATACATCTGGAAGATTTAAGGATAGAGGCTGTAAACCCCGAAATAAGCGGCACGGCGGGGAAACAGAGAGTGAAAGAGGGCTGCTTGTCCTGCCCGGACGTGTGGGGATATGTGACAAGACCGAAAAAACTTACTCTCAAAGCCGTTAACAGGCACGGCGAGCCTTTCGAGATGGTTCTGGACGGTATCAAGGCGCAGTGCGTTTCCCATGAGAACGCTCATTTGGAGGGTCAGCTGTTTGTGGATATTGTGGAAGAGTTCATCGACCCGGAAGAGGAAGCAAAGCCCCAGAAGAGGGTGGCGGGGAAGAAATTTAAAAGTTAAGGAAATACCGATTGAAATACAAGGAGCTAAAAGTGTGAATATTGTTTTTATGGGAACACCGGAATTTGCCGTGCCTTGTTTAAGGGCGTTGGTGGAAGGCGGCGAGAATGTGACGGCGGTGTTTTCGCAGCCGGATAAGCCGAAAGGGCGCGGGTTAAAGCTCAAACCCACTCCGGTGAAAGAATATGCGCTGTCAAAGGGGCTTGTGGTGTATCAGCCGGAAAGTTTGAAAAAAGGGGAGTGTGCAGAGGAAGCTGAACGGGTACTGTGGGAGTTAAGTCCCGATCTGATAGTAGTCGTTGCATACGGCAAGCTGCTGCCCAAGCAAATACTGGAGATACCGAAATATTTCTGCGTTAATATCCATGCGTCTCTCCTGCCAAAGTACAGGGGGGCGGGACCTATTCAGCAAAGCATTTTGCAGGGTGAAAAGGAGACGGGGGTCACGTCTATGATACTGGCGGAGGGCATGGACACGGGGGATATGCTGCTCAAATGCTCTACGCAAATCGGCGAAAACGAAACGGCGGATGAACTTCACGACAGGCTTTCGGAGATGGGGGCGGCGTTGCTGCTTGACACGGTGGAGGCGGTGAAAAGCGGGAATGCAAAGCCCGTTCCCCAGAATGAAGAGGAAGCCACGTATGCGCCTATGTTAAGCAGGGATATGAGCCCGATAGATTTCAACAAAACGGCGTGGGAGGTCCACTGCCATATAAGGGGGCTGTCATCGTGGCCTTGTGCGGCGACCATTATGGGGGGGAAGCGGCTGAAGGTTTACAGGAGCGAGCTTGACGGCGTAAAACACGAGGGAAATCCGGGGGAGGTCTGCGACAGGGAGCGGCTGACGGTGGTCTGCGGGGACGGTTACGGGGTCACTCTTACGGAGATACAAGCCGAGGGCGGTAAGAGAATGAAGACGGCGGATTTTTTAAGAGGAAACAAGATATTTTAGGGGAGTGCTTTAAGGTCTTTTCCCCGCCTTCGGCGGGGAAAAGACCGCCCGACATATTAATCGGCGGTTTCTTAAAATAAAAATTTCCGAAAGGACGGTTGGTTATGTTATACGGACTTTTGCTTTTGTCAATAGCGTTCAGCCTTATTGCCCAGATTATGGTCAAGGCGAATTTCAAGAAATACAGCAAGACCCTTAACAGCCGTGGGATAACAGGAGCGGCTGCCGCAAGGGCTATACTGGATCAAAACGGACTTCACAATGTACGGATAGAGCGGATAAGCGGGGAGCTGACGGATCATTACGACCCGAGAAGCAATGTTATACGGCTGTCCGACGGGGTGTATGACAGCACTTCGGTTGCGGCGGTGGGAGTGGCGGCTCACGAGGCGGGGCATGCGGTACAGTACGGAGTGGGGTATTATCCCATTAAAGTGCGCAGTGCGATCATTCCCGTGACCCAGATAGGGTCAAGGCTGACGACCCCTCTTGTGCTGCTGGGGCTGCTGTTTTCATGGGGGTGGCTCATTGATGTGGGGATAATACTGTTTTGCGCTGTGGTAATTTTTCAGGCGGTAACGCTGCCTGTGGAGTTCAACGCTTCGGGGCGGGCGTTGTCTATCCTGCGGGACAGCTATATTTTAGAGGGGGAGGAACTTAACGGGGCAAGAAAGGTGCTTATTGCGGCGGCTCTTACCTATGTGGCGGCGATGGTGTCGGCTCTGATAAGCCTATTAAGGCTAATTGCGATAAGAGGGAGAAGGGATTAGGGAGTGCGGATTAAGACAATTTCTCCGCCGCAGGCGGAGAAATTGCCGGCTGTTCTTTAGCATCAACGGAAAGAGGGTGTTCACATGCTGTCGGCACGGCTTCTGGCGTGCAGGTTACTGGAGAGAGCCGAAAGGGGGGCGTATTCCAATATCGCCCTGGAGGCGGAGCTTTCCAAAAGCGGCTTAGACAGCAGGGACAAGGCTCTTGCCGCTCGCATATTTTACGGTACGGTGGAGCGGAAGCTGACGCTGGAGCATTTGTTAAGGGCGCATCTGTCGAGACCGTTGGAAAAGCTGGACAGTCCCGTGAGAAATGCGCTGATGACGGGGGCGTATCAGCTGCTGTATATGGACGGTGTACCCGACAGTGCGGCGGTGAACGAGGCGGTAAATCTTGTAAGGGAGATGAAAAAGTCATCGGCGGCAGGGCTGGTGAATGCTTGCCTTCGGGGGATTATCAGGGACGGCAAGGAAATACCGCCTGTTAAAGGGGATAAATATGACAAGTTAAGTGTTGAGTATTCCTGCCCCGGGGAGCTTATCAAACGGATAAGCGAGGGGTACGGCGAGGACAGGTGTATGAGCTTGTTAAAATACAGTTTTGGGGAGAATGAGGACTTTTTAAGGGTGAATACCCTGCGGGTATCGCCTGCGGAGCTTGTAAAGTCCCTCAATGTGCGGGGGATAGAGGCGGAGGTTTCCGAATATGACGAAAATGCGGTGGTCTGCAAGGGCTTGCGGGAGATAGAGGGGGACACGGACTATAAAAATGGGAATTATCATGTGCAGGACCTGTCTTCCCAGTTGTGCTGCCGGGCGGTCGCCCCTAAAGCGGGGGAGACGGTGATAGACCTTTGCGCCGCTCCGGGGGGAAAGAGCTTTACTATGGCGGAAATTATGGGGAACAGGGGGCGGGTCATCTCCTGCGAGCTGCATGAAAAGCGGAGGAGGCTGATAAAATCGGGGGCGGAGCGTTTGGGGCTTTCGTGCATTGAGGCTGTGACCTTAGACGGCGGGGAGGAAAACAGCGGACTGCCGAAGGCGGACAGGGTGCTGTGCGACGTTCCGTGCAGCGGGTACGGTGTTATGGGGCGAAAGCCGGAGATAAAGTACAAGCCTTTGGGAGAGGCGGACAGGCTGCCGCAGGTACAGTTAAGGATATTAAAGGGCGGGGCAAGGCATGTTAAAAAGGGGGGCGTTCTGGTGTATTCCACCTGCACGGTGAACAGGGCGGAGAATGAGGGGGTAGTGGAAAGGTTTCTTGAAGAGAATCCCGATTTTAAGGGGGAGGAGTTTCCCGAAGAAATGGGGGAGAAGTTCAAAGGGGTGTATTGCAAGGTGGTTTTTCCCGATGATTTCGGGAGCGACGGGTTTTTTATTTGCAGAATGAGGCGGGGGGAGTAATGATTTTACTCGCCAAATGCCGGAAAAAAGCCGCTTACAAAAAAAGGCTGATGAGCTTTTGGGAGGCTGTTATGTCGGTTTCGTTGCTTTTGTATAAGAGTGAACGGTTTGATCCTTTTTGCGAGCGAATGCATTAAAGATATACCCGTATCGTTCCAACGGGTTTGGTATGATGTATGGGAAAAGGCTATTGCAGAGTGTAATATCAAAAAATTCGCAAACTGCGACTGCGGTGAGTTTGGTGTAAATGAACTACCGGATGTACCGGAAGAGCTGGCGGCTGTTTATGATTGGGTCGGCGTGAACGGCGGGGGCAATACCGATTACATTCGGGGGAGGATAGAGGAGCTAAAGGAATATTTCGGGGAATTTTACAGTGAACATAAAGGCGATAGGGAGTATTGGTTTGTTTTTGGGTAGGTTATTATTTTGATTTTCGGCTTTGAAAGGAAGTGATTGCAAAATGGAAAATTCCGGTGAGAAAAGAGATATTCTCTCCATGACTTTTGACGAGCTGGGGGAGGCTGTGGAAGAGGCGGGAGAGAAGAGATTTCGTGCCGAACAAATTTATTCATGGTTACACTTAAAAAAAGTTACGGAATTTTCTCAAATGAGTAACATTTCCTTGGAACTTCGCACAAAGCTTGATAAAAATTTTTGTATAAAACGCCTAAATGTTGTAAAAAGACTTGAATCTTATAGGGATAATACGATAAAATATTTATATGGGCTTGATGACGGCGAACATATCGAGAGTGTTCTGATGGAATACGAGCATGGGAACAGCATTTGCATATCCACTCAGGCGGGGTGCAGAATGGGGTGCAGGTTCTGCGCTTCGGCTAAGGCGGGATTCGGGCGTGACCTTACCCCTTCGGAGATGCTCTTGCAGATATACCTGGCGGAGGAGGACAGCGGGCGGCATATTGACAATGTGGTTCTTATGGGGATAGGCGAGCCGCTGGATAATTACGGGAATGTTCTCAAGTTCCTGTCGGTCATAAGCGAGCCGAAAGGCAGGGGAATGAGCCTGCGGCATATTTCCCTTTCCACTTGCGGGATAGTCCCGAAAATATATGAGCTGGCGGAGGAGAAACTGGGGCTTACGCTGTCGGTGTCCCTCCACAGCGGCTTTGACGACAGGCGCAGCGAGATAATGCCGGTAAACAAGCGGTGGGGGACGGGGGAGCTTATGGAGGCTTGCAGGAGCTATTTTGATAAGACCGGGCGGCGTATCTCCTTTGAGTATGCGGTGATAGAGGGGGTCAACGACAGGGAAGAGGACGCAAGGCAGTTAAAAAAGCTGCTTTGCGGAATGAAGAGCCATGTTAATCTTATCCCCGTGAATGAAGTAAAGGGGACGGGGTTCAAGGCGGACAGGAGACGAGCCGAAAAGTTTCGGGACAGGCTTGCGGAGCTGGGACTCAATGCCACCGTCCGCAGGACGCTGGGCAGCGATATTAATGCGGCATGCGGGCAGCTGCGGCGTGAGGTAGGGGAGCAGGAATTTTAAGAAGCAAGAGGCAGGAAGATGTATCGGCAGGCGGCGGGGGCGGCTGATGAATGTTACGCTGTCCGGGAGGGCAACAGTTCGGGACAATATTTGGCAATAAAACGAGTGGTTGTTATAAGCGGGAAATGTCACTTTATTTTAAAGTATTTTCTCCGCCGCAGGCGGGGAAAATACCACCCTGTATGGAGTAAAAACTCGGATAATTCCGATTTATATATAAAAAGTACAGTGCAATAAAAAAGGCAATACATAAGTCTTAGGCGGGAGCGTAAATATTCTAGCCTCTGGTTTCTTGCCTCTAGCCTCTAACAGAAGGAGTATACGGCGATGACGGTTTATTCACATACGGACATTGGTCTGGGACGAAAGGAAAATCAGGACAGCATGGATTGGGCTGAACTGCCCGACGGTGTGTTTGCTGTGGTCTGCGACGGCATGGGCGGCTCGAATGCGGGGAGCGAGGCAAGCAAGAGGGCTGCGGATATTATAACCGAGCGGGTGGTAAAAAGCTACCGCACGGAATATGATGAGAATATGATAAGAAATATGCTGGTGGCGGCGGTGAAGACTGCAAGTGCGGTGATATACGACCTGGGGCTTGCCGTCCCCGAATGGCGGGGAATGGGGACTACCTGCGTTGCGGCTCTTGTGAGGGGGGGCAAGGTGCATATGGTGAACGTGGGGGATTCCAGGGGGTATATAATAAGTCACGAGATACGCCAGCTGACAAAGGATCACTCAATGGTAATGAGAATGTATGAGCGGGGGGACATAACCCGTGAGGAACTGAAAAATCACCCCGAAAGGAACATTATCACCAGGGCTGTGGGCGTTGAAGAGGACGTGAATGCGGATTATTTCGAGGCGGAGGTTTCGGAGGGGACGTCGATAGTTCTCTGCACGGACGGGCTTTCCAACTACTGCGACGACGGGAAGATATTCCGCACGGTAAAGGATATGCCCCCGGAGGACGTTCCCAAGGCGTTGGTGGATACAGCTTTGGAAAATAACGGCAGCGACAATATTACGGCTCTGCTTATCAGAGTTTAGACGGACTTGGGTAAAAGGTTTTTTCAAAAGTCTGTCCGAAACGGAGTGAGTTAAAATGGATAAATATATAGGAAAAAAGCTTGACGGCAGGTATGAGATAACGGAGCTTATAGGCATAGGCGGCATGGCGGAGGTTTACAAGGCTCTCGACCTGATGGAAAACAGGGTGGTGGCTGTCAAGATACTCAAAAACGAATATGCGGGGAACGCTGATTTTGTCCGCAGGTTTAGGAACGAATCAAAGGCGATAGCGGTGTTAAGTCACCCGAATATCGTAAAGATATATGACGTGGGTTTTTCGGATAAGATACAGTTTATCGTAATGGAGTATATCGACGGCGTTACCCTTAAAGAGTTTATGGAGCAGCAGGGTGCGCTTAAGTGGAAAGATTCTGTTCACTTTATCATACAGGTCTTAAGGGCTTTACAGCATGCTCACGACAGGGGGATAGTCCACAGGGACATAAAGCCCCAGAATATTAT
>JAMOZU010000279.1 GCA_023667745.1 Ruminococcus sp. | reverse complement strand
TTGCGGCAATTCCCCACAGCAGCATTAACATTCGCTCGTCATCGTCATCTTCACGGTCATGCGGCTCATACGCTGCAGCGTTTATATCTTCCCCGCTGTCAATGGCGTATAACGCCCTCTTCCTGACCTTTTCGGACAGTCTGCCGTACCTATGTTCGGCGCACGCCGGCCCAAGCCAAAAAACGCTTTCATGCTCCGGCAAAAAGCTCTCTCCCTTAACAAAAGCCTTTGTCACAGCATCCTCCGCATCTTCAAACCCAAGCCCCACGCTCAAAAGAGCGTTATACTCTTTTTTCACGGTCTTAGCCGGCAAGTCCGAATAAACCGCCGTCCCGGTTATCTCTGTCCTTATCATTCCTCCGTCTCCGCCTCATCAGCCTCTTCGCCGCTGTCTTTACCGTCCCCCTCCGTGTCGCCCTTTTTCTTTTTCCCGAAACTTATCTCCTTGAACAGGAAACCGAACCTGCCCTCTTTCAGGCTCTTCTTTTCTTTTACGCCCTCGGTATTGTCGGCGTTCTCAACATTCTTTTCACCCTCGGAGTTATCGGTGTTTTCAGCATTGTCTGCGCTCTTGACATTATCGGCATTCCCGACCTCTTCCCCGCTTTCGGAAACATCGGTAACGTCACCCTCTTGACTATCCATAACATCGGAAACATCGCCGCTTACGTCAACCTCATTTTCAGCCCCCTCTTCACTCTTGCTGTTTTCTTCACCCGCCGTCATTTCCCCGCCTGTCACGCCGTCACCCTCTTCACCCGACGCATTTTCCTTTTTCTCACCGGTAACATTCCCGGAAACGTCCTCTTTCCCGCTTTCGTCCCCCTCGGTTATCCTCTCGTAATTCCCCTCAAACGCCGTACTGTCCTCAAACAACGCCGCCGCATAATCCGCCCCGCAAAAGTCCATAAGATCGTCAACTTTTTCCCCCACGCCCACCAGTTTTACAGGCAGACCCAGCTCCTTGTGAATGGTGATGATAATGCCGCCCTTTGCCGTGCCGTCCAGTTTTGTGAGAACGATACCTGTAATATCCGCCGCCTCCGAAAACAGCTTTGCCTGATTGACGGCATTCTGCCCTGTAACAGCGTCCAACACGAGCAGCGTTTCCACACTGCACCCCTGCGCCTGCTCCCTGCATATGCGGGTTATCTTTTTCAGCTCTTCCATGAGATTTTTCTTGTTGTGAAGCCGCCCCGCCGTGTCGCATATAACAACGTCCGCCCCTCTTGCCTTAGCCGCCGAGATAGCGTCGAACACCACCGCCGCAGGGTCAGACCCCTCCGACTGTTTTACTATCTGCGCCCCCGCCCTGTCTACCCATATTTCAAGCTGATCTATAGCCGCCGCCCTGAAGGTGTCCGCCGCCGCAACTATAACCTTTTTCCCCTCTTTTACAAGCCTTGCCGCCAACTTTCCTATAGTCGTGGTCTTCCCCGCCCCGTTCACGCCTATTACCAGTATCACCGCAGGCTTTTTTTCCGCCTCTTCATACAGCAGCAGTTTCCTGTCCTCCCCAAGCATGCCGCCTATTATTTCCTCCAGAAGCCCCATTATCTCTTTCGGGTCTGTAATGCCGTTTTCCTTGACCCTTTTGCGCAGCTCGCCGCATATCCCCACCGACGTTTCCACGCCTATGTCGCACATGATAAGCGTTTCCTCCAGCTCCTCGAAAAAGTCCTCGTCAATTTTGGTAAACGCCCCGAAAAGCCCCATCAGCTTTGACCTCATGGAGTCTCTTGTTTTCCTTACGCCCTCTGCTATCTTGCTGAATATATTCATGGAATTTCCTCCCGAAAAAAATAACTGCGAAAAAAAGCCGCCCGATATATCCGCCCTCTATAAGGCTTTTCTTTTAACATTCACAGCCGTTTATACCATCGCATTAAGGAACCGCCGGGCAATGCAATGCCATTGCCGTTGCTTGATATTGCCGTTGCATGGGGATTTGTAAAGTTTTCAAATTATAACAAGCGTTCTGCCCGGCAGTTCCTTAAAATCATAAACGTTTAAAAAAATACATCATAAAAATTCCCCCATTCTAATCATACCCCATTTTCCCTCATTTGTCAATATGAAAAATTAAAATTATTTTCTCTCCGATGTCCTTATTTTCAAATCCGTTCATAAAACAATACTGCAAACTATGTATTTTTTCCAATAAGCCGTTGTATCTCCTGGAATTTACCGTTTTCGGACAATTCACTCCAGCTGCACTCAAAAATCGTTTTATCGTAATCGTCCGAACGTGCGCTTATCCATATGCCCTCTTCGGACGCTATGACCGATTTATCAGCCCAAAGCTGACGCGCATACGACCGTGCCTGACCCTTAACCTCTTCAAGCTGCTTTTGACTTGTTATGGATTTTTTCGCCTCAATTATATACAGAGCTTTCTCTCTGTGCGGCGTTTCATCCGGAAGTATTGCATAATCGGCAACAAGCCTGTTTTTTCCGCTTCCCAAAGGCACATACATTTGAGCAATATAATCCCCTTTGCTCCATCCCAGTCTTTCCAGAAGCGGCTCAATAAGCTGTACTTCCACATCATGCTCGTTTTCTATCTTAACATTTGTCTGCTTATATCTGTACGCTATTTTCAAAATTTTTGATTTTGCTCTATCAAGCAAATAATTATATATTTCCGGACTTATCTCCGTCCCGTTTACACCCTGCATTTTCTTGTGAACAATAGGAAGTTCTCCCCACATTTTATCCGCTGCCATTTCTGTCAAAGTCATTCCATCAATTTGTTTAGCTTCACCGATGTATGTACAGCGATAATAATAGAAAAAAGGATCGTTAAATCCGGACGAAATGCTGCGCCATATTTTTTTGATCCTGCTCTGAGGACTCGTTATATACATAACGATCATATCCCCTGCCCTTGTATCCGGATTGCACTGCCATAAAGCAATATCTTCATTTAAATAAACATCTTTCGGACCGCTGCCTATAAGAAATGCGCTTTTTGGCGTCGGTAATTGAGTTTTTATATAGCTTTTAAGTCCAACGCAATTTGGAGCAAAATCATACAAGAAAGCCCAGAGTTCAGCCGCTGACAAATTATTTTCAAAACGGAATTTCTCAAACGCATCGCAAATTTCACCGTAATAGTAAAACCGTTTAAGATAATCTTTTTTCGGCGGTACAGGCGGAAGTTCTATTTCAAATTCCGTAGCTATAAAGCTGACTATGTTGAAATTTCCATGAAAAAAATACGGAATAAATATATCCGGGAACTGAAGTGCCATCGAAAATGATTCATAGCTTATATTTGAGCAAAAATATTCTATTATATCTTTGTCACCGTATGTTAGATCTTTGTTATCTTCCCTGCATACGGTTTCAAGACATTTTAGCCCTGATTCCGCAGTGTATTTTTTTCCGGGTTCAAAAACAGAAAAAAATGAATTGTTTTCTATCTGCTTTATAAGCGTGTCAATATTTTCATAACATTCATCAACAATTACTTTACTTGGGCAGTATCTTAAATGTAGCCGTTTTATCTCGTCATTTATATTTTTGAGTACGGAAAAATCACCGCATATAGCCTTGTCGAACAATTCTACAAGCTCATATCCTCCTGCAATTAAATAATTTTTCCAATGATAATCAAAAGCATTCATAATATTTCACCGTTTTAAATAAAATAACTCCATTCTAATCATACCCCATTTTCCCTCATTTGTCAATAGCTGCGGTAAAATTTAATAAAACTCTCTTTGTGAAATGCTTGACTATATCGTTCTATGTCACCGCCTACGCTCTTACTGTGTAATGCTTGACTATATCGGCAACAGTTAGCGACATACGCCCTCACGGGCGGCGGCATGAAACGCACGGCATACG
>JAMOZU010000278.1 GCA_023667745.1 Ruminococcus sp. | reverse complement strand
ACATGGGACACAGGACCCTCGATAATTTTCAACAGAGCCTGCTGAACGCCCTCGCCGCTCACATCTCTTGTAATGGAAACATTTTCCGACTTGCGGGCGATCTTGTCTATCTCGTCAATGTATATGATACCCCGTTCAGCCGAGGAGATATCAAACTCCGCCGCCTGAATAAGCCGCAGGAGAACGTTCTCCACGTCGTCGCCCACATAACCCGCTTCGGTAAGTGTGGTAGCATCGGCAATGGCAAAGGGAACGTCCAGTATCCTTGCCATAGTCTGCGCCAGAAGAGTTTTTCCAACGCCTGTGGGACCTAAAAGGATAACATTGGACTTTTGCAGCTCCACATCGTTGTCGCCGCCGTTTTCAATGTCGATTATACGCTTGTAGTGGTTGTACACCGCAACGCACAATGCCCTTTTTGCGGCATCCTGCCCCACTACATATTCATCGAGTATCTTCTTTATCTCCGCAGGCTTTTTCAGGACTATCTCTTTTTTCTTGGACTTTTCCTTTTCCTCGTCGTTTACCTCAAAAAAATCGTCGCCGAAATTGTCGAGGATATTCGGGGGAGGGATATAGCCCAACCTCTCGTCTGTCATAAGCCTTTCATAGCAGTTCATTATGCACTCGTCGCAAATAAAATGATTGCCTGCGGAGAACATATTCTGAACCTCTCCGCCCGTTTTGCCGCAGAAACTGCATCTCGGTCTGTTGTTAATAACCGGCATCCGCTTACCATTCCTTTCAGAAAATCGCCGCTCCAAAGGCAGCTGCAGCAAACGGCATTGAAACATTTTGCAATTTCCCGTACCGTTTACCGTAATCAAAATGCAAATACTCCGCCCGCAGCTATCGGGCGAAGCAATACATTCCGCAAGATCATCTATGGGCTATGACCTTATCCACCAAACCGTATTCCATAGCCTCCTGCGCCGTAAGGTAATTGTCTCTTTCGGTGTCCCGCTCGATAACGTCAATGGGCTTGCCTGTGTTGGCGGCAAGTATCTCATTGAGCTTTTGACGAGTTCTTACCATATGATCCGAATGTATCTTTATATCCGTGCACTGACCGGAAATACCGCCCCCGCTGATAAGAGGCTGATGAATGAGTATCTCCGAATTGGGCAGCGCAAGCCGCTTGCCCTTTGTCCCCGATGACAGCAGGAATGCGCCCATAGACGCCGCCATTCCCATGCAGATGGTGGAAACGTCGCACTTGATATACTGCATGGTATCGTAAATTGCCATACCTGCAGTGATAACGCCGCCGGGACTGTTGATGTAAAAGGAGATATCCTTGTCCGGATCCTGCCCCTCAAGGAACAGCATCTGGGCTATAACAAGGCTTGCGGTGGTCATATTGACCTCTTCGGACAGAATGATTATCCTGTCCGTAAGAAGCCTGGAAAAGATATCCATGCTCCGCTCGCCGCGGTTTGTCTGCTCTACTACATAAGGCACTAAGCTCATACAGAAAATACCTCCAATTAACATACTCGCACTTTTCTTACTTTACGACTGCGCTGTCCTTAACTATCTTGAACGCCTCTGTTACCATAATGTCCGTTCTGAGGTCAACAGGGCTTACAAGGCTCATTACCTGTTCGGGCTTCATTCTGTAGGTCTTAGCCATATTTCCTATCTCTTCCATCATACGCTCATCGGAGACCTCTATGCCCTCAAGAACAGCCACCTTTTCAAGAGCAAGGCGAATGTCGACTGTCTTCTTTGCCTGATCTTCAAAGGTCTTTCTGAATGCGGGCATATCCATTCCGGAAAAAGAAAGATACATATCTATGTCAAGACCCTGCCCTCTTAATCTGTACTCGAAATCTCTTACCATTTCATCGATCTTCCGGTCGTACATTACCTGAGGCACTTCCGCCTTCATCTTGTCAGCAACTGCCTCGTACAGCTTGTTGTCGACCTCGGCATCGGCATTCTTCACAGCCCGCTCTTCCAGATTCTTGCGAATGTCCGCCTTAAGCTCATCAAGGGTATCGAACTCGGAAGTGTCCATTGCGAAATCATCGTCAAGGTCGGGAAGTTCAATTTCCTTTATCTCATGCAGCTTTATGGCAAACTCCGCAGGCTTGCCCGCAAGCTCCGGCATCTGATACTTTTCGGGAAATGTTACGTTTATGGTAAACTCGTCCCCCGAGTTTTTGCCGATTATCTGTTCCTCAAAACCGGGGATAAACTGACCCGAACCCAGTTTAAGCTCAAAATTCTCTTCCTTGCCGCCCTCAAAGGGAACGCCGTCCATAAAGCCCTCAAAGTCGATAACAGCCGTATCGCCGTCCTTGGCGGGTCTGCCCTCGGCGGTAACAAGTCTGCCGTTTCTCTCTCTCATGGACTGAAGTTCCTTGTCAATGTCCTCGTCACTGACAGTCTTGACGGATTTTTCAATTTCTATTCCCTTATAGTCGGAAATTTCCACTTCGGGCTTTGTGGTACACTTCACCTTAAAGATAACGCCCTCTTCCTTTGAAAGCGACGTAACGTCGATATCCGGGCGGTCGACTAAAGTAAGACCCGCCTCGGTCACAGCCCCCTCTATCATTTCGGGTGCCAGTAGATTTACAGCGTCTTCATAGAAGCAGCTTTCGCCGTAAAGCCTCTCGATTATTTTCCTGGGGGCTTTGCCTCTTCTGAATCCGGGAACGTTTATTCTTCCCTTGGCTCTGTTGTACGCTTTCTGAACAGCGTTTTCAAACTGCTCCGCATTTGCCTCAATCTCAAATTCGTAAACATTCGTTTCGATTTTATTTGTTGACTTCAAGCTCATTTATTACATCCTCCATTTTAAAAGACCTCGCTTTTGAGACCTCATTATAAGCACATAAAAACATTATATCATATTTTTTGCAATTTGACTATAGCTATTTTAACATTTCTGCCTTTTGCACAAATCACATTATTTTATATGGAAAAAATTGTATATAATCACCCGAAATCAGGTGAAAATCAATGCCGTCCCTTTCGCCGTTCACCGCAAACCTGTGTCCGCTGCCGTGAATATGACCGTAAAAGCACTGTTTTATATTATGCCTGTACATTACCTCCAGAATATCGTAATTGTACTCATTGGCGTAAATTGGCGGATAGTGAAGGAACACTATGGGTGTAAGCCCCGCCGCCTCGGCAGACGCTATGGACGTTTCCAGCCTCCCCGCCTCCCTTGCCAGCACTTTTGCGTCCGCAGGTTCGCTGCTGTCGTTTATCCAGCCTCTTGTGCCGCAAATGCCGTAATCGCCGTAAGGGAAATGGTTGTTGTGGAGAATGGAAATGCTCTCCAGCAGGTTTCTTTCAAGGAAGGAATTTATCTTTGCAAGGGTAGTCCACCAGTAGTCGTGATTGCCCTTGGAGATTATCTTTTTCCCCGGAAGAGCTTCTATGAACCTAAAATCAGGCAGAGCCTGCTCTAAATTCATAGCCCAGGAAATATCCCCGGGGATCACCACAGTGTCCCCGCCGCGGATATTGTTTCTCCAGTTTTCCTCTATCCGCTCCACGTAATTGTCCCAGCCGCCGAAAATATCCATAGGCTTGTTCACGCCCAAGGGCAGATGCAGGTCGGCGATAGTGTAAAGCGACAATTACTCCAACCCCAGAGCCGCAAGGACATACTTTTCCATTTCGTCTCTTTCAATGGAATCCTTGAACCGCCGCTCTTTGCTTTCAAGCTCCGCCAGCGACCTCGGAATGTCATACCCGCTTAACTTATGCAAACGTTCCACTTTTGCAAACTCGCTGTCGCCGGAGGTCTGCCCCTCAACAGCTTCAAGTACAGACCCGCTGAATTTATAGGGGCTTGCTGTGGAGGCAATAACGGTCTTGGTCGTATCTCCGGTCGCCTTCCTGTAATCCTCGTAAACGCACAC
>JAMOZU010000277.1 GCA_023667745.1 Ruminococcus sp. | reverse complement strand
AGCGATATTGTTACCGTAAGTTTCGAGCGTATAAGCGGCGGCACTGCCGTGAAAAACGGCAACACGGTATCGGTAAGCCTTGACAAGAAAACGGGAGAGGTCCGCAGAATGTACGCCAACGGCTGGTGGCAGGGGGCTAAGTTTGAAAGCCCCTCAAAGGCTATGTCCGCCGAGGAAATTTTCAAGATATATTCGGAGGAGACGACCCTTAAGCCCTGGTACAGAATAAGTTGGCAGGGCAATAAAAAGGTCGTGAACATAGTTTACGAGCCGACGGAGCAGTCCCCTTTGTATAACGCTGTTACCGGGGAGCATTCCACAATGGACGAGGACCGCAAGACGCTTTCAAACACAGATTTATATGAAGACGAATTGGACGATATGGATACGGGAGAAGCTCTTGACAGCGCAGGGTATACAGTTGCGGAAACCGCCGCAGTCGCCGCCGAACCCGTCTATGACTTGAGCGAGGAGGAGAAGGTGGCTGTAAAAGAGCTTAAAGGAATGCTGACAGCGGCGAAGTTCAAAAAGCTCATAATAGCCGACCCTTACATAAACGTTACCGAGGATTTCCTTACGGACAGATTCAACATAAGCGAAAGCGAGCTTGCCGAGTGCGGCTATGTGATAAACTGCACCTTCATCAAGGACACCGAAAAAGAAAAACGCAGCTACAGCGTATGCGCAGACGCAAAGTCCGGCAAGGTCTACAGCTTTTACAGCAGCGGCGTTACGTCCTCCGATGTGATCTCCCCCGCAAAGGCTTCAAAGCTGGGAACAGAGGCGGCAAAGTATTATTACGGGGATATTTTCGGCAAATACAAGGCGGACACGGAAAATTCCTCTCCCGCCCAAAAAAACGGCACTTACAAGGAGAAATACCGTAATATCCGCTTCTACCGCTATGAGAACAACATTCAGGTGGACGGGGACTATATAAACATCTGCGTAAATTCTGCGGGAGATGTAACGGCGGCAAGTTTCAACCATACGACCGGTGTTGACTTCGGGGACGGGAAAATCATCTCCAAGGAAACGGCTATGGAAAAGCTCTTTGAGCAGCAGCAGCCGGAACTGGGCTACAGAGGTTTTACCGACCCGAAATCCAATCCCCATACCTACCTTACCTATCAGATGAGCGGCTGGAGAATGAACGCCAAAACAGGCGAGCTGTGCGATTACAGCGGAAACAGGCTGACCCAAAAGGCGGACGTTGCCGAGATATGCCCCTATACCGACATTGCCTCTTCTCCCTATAAATCGGAGATAGAGACCCTTTACAATTACGGCGTGCGTATTTTCTCCGGGACAAAGTTCGACCCCAAGGCGAATATCACCTATGCAGAGGCGAACAAGATGTTCGACGCCATGCTGGGCTACGGCATTGCCGTGTATGAGCCGGACACGGAGGAGGTAGCCGTTGACGAGGAATACGACGAGAGCGGGACTTCAACGGGGACTGTTACCAACAGGCAGTTTGCAAAGCGGTTCGTCAGCAGAATGAATGCGGACGACTATGCAAAGATGACGGGGATATACCGTTCGCCTTTCTCGGACGTTTCCGCAAACGATCCGGACTTAGGCTACATCTGCATTGCCTACGGCTTTGGGGCGGCATGCGGGGAAAACGGAAGGTTCAACCCCGACGCTCCCGTGACAAGGGAATATGCTATGCACTGCGTGTATAATTTTATTAAGAAGCAGAGTTGAAATTTTAAGGAGCTGACCCGAATGAATATAAAAAAATCCCTGCCGGTTTTTGCAACATTGCTTTTGTTGACCGCCTGCGGCGATACCTCGTCTCCGGAAATCCCGGCGGCGGGCGGCGTTACGGTGACCGTCAGCGAAAGTAAACTGCAAAAGGAATATGAAACGGCGGAAGAGACTGTGACCGAAAGTAAAACGGTGACTGGAGAGCAAGATGCAAGCGTGACCGAACTGCCTGTGGGTGTCATGACCGCCGATGAAGAGGAATCCCAAGCCGCCCCGTCAGAATCTTCGGAAGAGGACGTTCCCGAAGGCGACCTTTCCGATGATAACGTTCCCGATGACGAGGACACGGCATTTACGGAAGATTACGATTGGGAAGCCCAGAACGAGGCTCTTGACAAATACAGCAAAATGCTTGAAAGTTTCCCCGCCTATGACGGCGAGACCGAATATCCCGATGATTACTGCGGCGCATATTATTCCGACGGCTGTCTTTATGTTGCCCTTACGGACATCTCCGAGGAAAATTTAAAGAGATACAAGGAAATTTTGGGCAGCGGGAGCGTGCTGTACGTTCAGCATAAATATCCCATTAAAAGGCTTTCCGCTCTTAACGATTACGTTGTGGAACTTATGCACGCCAGCGATCGGGAAATTTACGGCGTGGGCATAAGTGAGACGAATAATCATGTGGGCATTACCGTGGGCTCGGAAAAGGCAATGGAAAGCCTTACCGCCGAGATTATCGCAATGGGATTCGAGGAAGACACCTTCAGTATGGAGATAGGGACGATGGGGGTACTCTGCTAGTGGATAGGGGTTAGAGGGCTATAGGCTAGAAGACCTTTCGGGACTATTGACTTTATTTGCAATCGTGTTTGCTTAAAATGCAAGCACGATTTTTATAGCTTCCAGCCTCTAACCTCTAGCCTCTAGCATAATACAAGCTGTCATCGGAATATTATGTATTATCTTCTTACGGGAGGTAAAATATGAATACCGATGAAATTTACATAGCCCTTGCGGGCAATCCCAATGTGGGAAAATCCACCGTTTTCAACGCCCTTACGGGTATGCACCAGCACACGGGGAACTGGACGGGAAAGACCGTTTCTACGGCAAGGGGCGAGGTATCGGGCGTAAACGGCGAAAAATATATCCTCACCGACCTGCCCGGGACGTATTCCCTTATGGCGCATTCCGCCGAGGAGCAGGTGGCAAGGGATTTTATATGCTTTTCGGGCAGCAGGGCGGTCATTGTGGTCTGCGACGGCGGCGCACTGGAGAGAAATCTCAATCTTGCATTGCAGGTCATGGAGATAACTCCACATGTTCTCCTGTGCGTGAACCTGCTGGACGAGGCGGAGAAAAAGGGGATAACAGTAGACACGGAAAAATTATCCGAAACGCTTCATGTCCCCGTATGCGGCACTGCCGCAAGGAACGGCGTTGGTCTCGATAAACTGCTTGAAATGCTGCCGAAGGCGTTTGAAAATACCCTTGACAGCCCGCCTGTTACCTATGATGAAAATATCGAACGAGCCGTAAGCGTTCTGGAAAAAGCCGTTGAACCGCTGCTTGGCGGCATTCTCTCCCCTCGTTTTGCCGCCCTGCGTATACTGGAAGACTGCGACATTACCGAGACTCTTGACAGCCACACCCAAGGCAAACTGTCCGCCGCCCTGTCCGACAGGGAAAGCCCTGCGGGCAAGGCGTTTCATGAGGCAAGAGAGATACTGCGGGAATGCGGCATTACAAAGGGAGATTTTCGGGATATGACGGTAACGGCTATCGTTTCAAAAGCCGCCGAAACAGCCGAAAAGTGCGTTGACGTAAAAGTTCCCGACTATTACGAGCGGGACCGCAAAATAGATCGCATTCTCACCCACCGCATATGGGGCTTGCCCGTGATGCTGCTGATTTTAACGGCGATTTTTTTCATAACAATAAAGCTGGCGAATTACCCTTCCGAGTGGCTGTCCCACGGCTTTGCTTCTTTGGGGGGACTGCTGCGGCGGGGGCTTGATGGTTTGTCCGCTCCCCCATGGCTTACGGGACTTTTAATGGACGGCGTTTACAATGTCCTTACATGGGTCGCTTCCGTAATGCTGCCGCCTATGGCGATATTTTTCCCCATGTTTTCCCTTCTGGAGGACGTGGGCTATCTGCCCAGAGCCGCCTTTAACCTTGACCGCTTTTTT
>JAMOZU010000276.1 GCA_023667745.1 Ruminococcus sp. | reverse complement strand
GAAAGAAAACTGGTCTATTTCGGTACAGTATGCGGAAGTAAAGGACGGGGAAACTGTATATGTTGAAAAGGGGACAATCTCCGATGTAAGAAACCGCAGTGCCGTCGAAATAGCCGGAGACTTTGAGAAAATTATAACCGATATGGATTATACAAAAGAAGACGCATTTTTGTGCGACTTAATGTATAACTCCAATGATTCGGGTTCAAGGATAGCCAAAAATAACACCGATGATATGCTCAAGTATTTTCAGCAGGATTTAGGGTATAAAAACTTATTTGCTTCCACAACGGATTTATACGGAATGGGTGATTAAGAGATGAGAACATTCAAGGGGTTCACGTGGCTTCCGGCTATGATTTTAATTTTAATAATGGCAGTGGGGATTCTCATATTAGGATTAGGCAGAGGTGGTTCGGGGAACGGTGGCGGTAAAGGAGAAGACGTTGGACCCGGCGATGCTGTTGAAGCGGAGGCTACTATCCAAACAACAACCGAGGAAGTAACTACAAGTGAAATCGAATATGTTGAGGTCACAGTTTCCGGAAGTTCGTACATATTTAATAACACTACATATGAAATGGAAGATATTGATTCATTGATGCCAGAGCTAAAATCCGATGATGAGATTTTCACAGTGAGACTAAGCGATGAAAATGCCTCGGCAAGAGCCTATGAGGAATTGACAGCCAGGCTTATCAAAGAAAAAATACGATACATTGAAGTGTCAAGATAACAGGAGTGATAATTAATGGATAGTGTAAAAGGAATTATTGTTGTGGTGTTAATCGTTATAATAGGCTGTGTGATTCTATCATTGACCTGTTGCAACAAGGACACACCAGCTGAACCCGCAAACGCCGATACAGCATTAGTATCGGATATGGAAGACAGCGAAGATACCGTTACATCAATCGAAAGCGACACTGTTGCCGAGACAGAAGATGAAAACGGCGGAGGGAATCCCGGCAATTACACCGAGCTGAAAGTTACCGTATCCGAAAACCGCTATTATTACGATAATTCCGAAATTTCATTCGATGATTTTGTTGAAATGATAGACGGATTAGACACAAATTGCACGGTAATAATCCACGACGACTTTGCCGCTGACAAAGCGTTTGAGAGCATTACATCATTACTCAAAGAACGTGAAATTCCGTATACGGTTGAATAAGAAAGAAGGTAATTTAAAAATGAATAATTACATACCCGCAGTTGTCGAAGTACCTAATGGTACCCATCTTGCCTCATTTAGAAATAAATCCGGATATTTGGGAACACTGTTAGATAATATAACCAATAAATTTAAAGGACAAGCGTCGATACATAAAATCCCGAAAGCAATTCCTTATGTTATGGTTGCTTATATGGCTATAATGACAGCTGTTGCAATTCATGAGCACAAGCAAAATTGCCAATTGCGTTCGGAGCAATTAATTATACTTTCTTTATTAAATGACAAATATTTAAATTTACTAAAAACTTTTACCGAATTGGAAAAATTGTGTTGCTCACAAGCATATGTAGATATTTCGAGAATCGAGTGCTTAGTTACCTCTGATTGTGTATTAATACGTATTCCAAAATCGAAAATTTATGAAAATAGAACCGACACTGACTTGTTGATAGATGCGAATAGAGGTGCGCAGACTGATGATAAAATTTTAGCAATTGCCGATTCAGAAGCCGAACGCATCGTATACGATAAGTTGCTCAACATCATTGTAAACGACAATGTTGTAGATACACTTAAAATCGAGCGATTTTAAAATAAAAGGTGGTGAACACGTGGCAAAATTTAAAGAATACCTTGAGTTCTCACGAATATCCAAAAAATTCGGAGGACCGGTAACTACGATTTTACTTATAATTCTCGTCTGCGTAATTATTGCAGCAATACTCCATTTCACAGTTCTATCTTAAATACCATCACAAAGAGACCCACTCACTCCGGGTCTCTTTTCACTTCCACCACGGACACATATCCCCCTTCCTTCTCTCTGTCACTTCCATATCCGCCGCCAATGTTCCCCCGTAATGTATCGCATTATGTGTCCTTAAAGTTGTCGTTATAAGATACTCCGGGTCAAGGAGAAATTCGGTGGAGTTTTTTATGTCGTCAAGGGTCAGCGGGTTCATGTGATGAACTATCACAGTCTCCCCGAAAATATCATGCCCCGCCGCTCCGAGGTCACAGCCGTTGTCCCGCACTATTACTCCGTTCCGCACCCGCTTCCATTCCGCCGAGCGGTAGAACATCTGGTTAAATATCCTGTCAAAGCCGAAGGTGTCTGCCCCTACTTTGCCGTCCAGTTTAAGATACTCGAACCGTTCCTCGAAAGCGGGAAGTTTTGCAAGTTCAGAAAATCTCCGTATCATCATCGCCGCCTCCGTACCGCCGCATTGCTTCAAGTGCATCTTTATAAAGCTCTTCGCACCTTTTAGCCGATTCTATGCTCTCTGTTTTCGCCCGCAGAAGCTCGTTCTCCCGCTTGAGCTTTTCCGTTGCCAGCTGCTCCTTTGTCGCACCCAGTTTAAGATAATGGCTTATCACCAAAGGCGAGGCTGTACCTTCTTGCAGTTGCTTCTCGGCTAAGTCCATAGCAAGCGATATAAGTCTGTTCTCCCTTGCCTCCGGAGTAAGCGTGGGGCGCAGCTTTTGAGTACCCATAATATCAACCTCTTCTTTAAAATATAAAATTGCAAATACGAAAATATCCCCCGGAGAATTTTTGAGAACCGGCGCGATAAGGGGTGGGGGGTGTTTTATATTACCCCTCCCCCTATGTTTTATATTTTTACGGCAATACTCCGGTGACCGCTTTCAGGCGGCATAAACTTTTTTGTAAATGTTCCGAAAATCATACTTGATAATTTCATCAATCGCCCGCTCAATTTCCCGTTTTGTTTCTTCCTCGGAAAACTTGTCTGAAAGGCGGGCTATTCTTCCGAGGTAAGCGCAGGTGTTGTAGCCCTTTTCGCAGTCAAAAAGCCACCATTCGGTGAACTGCTCGAAAGGGTCGTAGGGATTGTCAAAAGTTGTTATACAGCAGGCTCTCGTTCCCTCCATTTTTATTCGCCTCCTTTAGCTTTTATTGCTTAGCTGCGATGCTACCGTGGACGGAGATATTCCCAGCGCCGCCGCTATTTCCGCATTGGTGTAGCCTGAAGCATTGAGCGATGCAATGCGGTTCTTCTGCCCTTGACTTAGAGTCGTCTGAGTTCGGGGAGTTGCAAGTTTGCGAACGTCGTCCATATCCGCATAATTCAAGATCTTCTTTAGTTTTGTCGGGGCAACTGCGCCCGATTGAATCGCTTCCCAACGTTCGTTGTCGATTTTTATTGTTGTGCGTTTTGCGCCTACAGCGGCTCTTGCCTCTGTCAACGCCTGCTGACTTATCTTCTTTTCCTCGGCTTTGGTTATGTCGGGGTTTGCTTGCTTTTTGGCGGCAACTTTTGAATTGGCGAGCCTTTGCGCCTGTCGCTCTCTCGGCGCATTCCGCTCGGCAATGTTAAGCTCTGCGTCAAGGGTGTCACAAACGCTTTGATAGGTTTTGTGAGCTGTTGCGTTGTACTTTATTTCCCCCGTGTTCACCGACTCTTTCCTCGCCCTGTTGGCAAGGGCTTTACAGCCGTTGGCATAGTCTGCGTACACCTCTTCCACAGGCGTTCCGGAGGACAGGGTATGGGCGTCACGGGTCTCTGCCATCTTGGTGCTGGTGGTCATACGTTCTTTCACTTTCCCGGTCTTCCGGTCAACGTAGGTTTCGGGCTTGGTTTTGTAAACAAGCTCACCGGTATCCGGGTCTACCTTGGGCGTGCCTACCCTCTTTGTCACCCTCTGCTCGCTCTTTGCCATTGAGATAAGAGTGGAAGCACCCCCGCCCCCTTGATACTTGTCTTTAAGCTCCTGTA
>JAMOZU010000275.1 GCA_023667745.1 Ruminococcus sp. | reverse complement strand
CCTTGTAACGCCCCATAACAAGCCCCAGTCCGCTGCTGTCCATAAAGGTCACCTCGCCGAAGTCGATAACAAGGGTCTCCGGACTGCTGCTGCTTACGGCAAGGTCTATCTCGTCCCGTATCCTGCCCGCCGCATGGTGGTCAAGTTCGCCGTCAAGATAGGCTTTTACCGAGCTGTCCGCTGTCTCTATTTTTACTCCCAATTTTTTATTCACCTACCCAACAGGAGGCAAGAAACAAGATGCAGGAGGCAGGATTATTTGCGTCTTCCGCTTTTGTTATCAACGCCCCGAATTTTTTTACTGCTTTTACTTTAACATATTTCCCTTGCAAAGTCTGTCGAATTGTACGGACTTTCTTTTTTTATTCCTGTTTTGTTATAATTTGTTAAACTTTACCAAATTACATATCTTCAAATTGACATATTTTACAAAATCTTCCGAATATAAAAAAATTTTTCCAAAACCCCTTGACAAATATGTCACGGCGTGATATACTCAAAGTACGATATAAGTCACGGCGTGACATATCGAGACACGACAGGTCACAGTTCGATAGGTCACGATGAAACAGTATATCGCCAAGATGTTAATTAACACCGCAAACCAACAAATCAACTTGCCTGCAGGGCAATACAAACAATTTACATGGAGGGTCTTATTATGGAAAACAAATTACAGTGCAAATCGGCAATCGTTCTGGGGATATTGGGGATAATCGCAGGGCTGTTCATTCCCATTATAGGAGTGGGTCTGGGAGTTGCGGGGATAATCGTTGCCGCAAAGAAAAAGGCGGTCTGCAAAACGGCTCCCGGACTTGTCCTCTCCATAATCGGCACGGTGACATCACTGGGCATATGGATGTTTAACGCAGTTATCATCTATCAGCAGATGGGCGGCGCAGTCGGGCAATAATCCCCTTCTTTCGGTATCGGCAGACAGGTTTATCAGCCATCGCCATATATCCTTTTGCACAAAAAAAAAAAAAAAATTCTTGCAATTTGCGGGGAAATATGGTATAATTAAGGAGTGCCGGAACAAGGCAGCCAATATGCCTGCGGCAGGGAAAACATTCCCGGCGAGTTAAATTTACCGGCAGCTTCTCGATATATAATGCAAATCTTAAAGTTTAGGTGGTTGAAAATCTTGGAAGATATTGAAAAAATCAAAAAAACCTACCTGCCCATGACGGAGACCGCCTTTTATATCCTGCTGGCTCTTACAGAACCCCGTCACGGCTACGGCATATCAAAATTCGTCACCGAGCTTACGGGCGGGCGGATAAAGCTGGGATCGGGGACTATCTACGGCACTCTCACAAAAATGCAGAGGGATAAAATAATCGCCGTCTTCGATGACAGCGACAAAAGGATAATCTATGAGATAACCGACCTCGGCAGGGCGGTGCTGAAAGCGGAAGCCGAAAGGATAGGTCTGCTTTACAGGGACATGAACAGCGTGCTTAAAAGTTAGTATTTCACGGTCTGCTCATTCCCGTGCAAAGCAGTTCCCCCGCCAATGCCGGGAAAACTTAAATCAATCTTACAGGGAGCGTTTACAATGACCGAAAAGTTTATCTCAAACACCGATACACGGCTTTATATTCTTATGAGCCTGCGCTGTCCCAGGCAGTGCCATGGGATATCCGATTATATAGAGCGCACAACCAAAGGGCAGGTAAAGCCCGGAGCGGGGACGGTCTACAGCGCAGTCTCCCGAATGCGGCGGAACAATATCATCGCCGTTTACGACGACCGGGGACACAGCGCAGTATACGAGCTTACCGATTTGGGGCGAAGCATTCTCAGAAGCGAGTCCGAAAGGATAGCCCGATTATACAGGTTTATGGGAACGGAGGGTTAAAAATGGCTGTCAAGAAATATATGCCTTTATGGTTTCTGGACGTTATAGCGGCGGAGGAGAAGCTGCAAAAATTTTCCGCCGAGGGGCTGCAAATTACCGATTTTTCGCCCTTCACAGGCGGCGTTACCCTTGAAGAGGGGGAGAAAAAGCCGATTCGATGCCGTATTTGTCAGGGGAACGCCGTCCCGAGAGGACTGCTGAGTTCCGGGTGGCGGCAGGTATGGGCGGGGAAAAAATTTTACATAGCCGCCCACGACGACCCGCAGGTAGAGGCTGTCCCCGACTACAGAGGCTGGAAAACCGCCAACAGGCTCGTCCTGCTGATATTGTTCTTCATCTTCTGCTGCACCTTCGGATTCTGCATAGGGGCGGTGGGCGGCTCGGACGGGCGGGTACTGGAAGATTTCCCGCCGTTATTTACCTCCATGACGATACTCTGCGGCATTTCCCTTATTGCATCGGTGTATTTTTTCACCGTCAACCGCAAGCTCAACAAATACAACAAGGACCTGAATTTGACGGGAGCGGCGGGGATAAAGACTATCCCCGAGGAAAATTTCATCTACACCAAAGAGCAGGAAAAGCAGATGTTAAAATCCGGCCGGATGATAAAAAAATCCCCCTTGGGCTGGTTCTACGCCCCGGACAAGGCGGAGGAGATGGTGGAGAAAATGGCGGCGGAGGGCTGGAAATTCTACCGCTTCAACACTATGGGTACGGATTTCTACTTTGTAAAGTCCGACCCCTGCAAGCTCCGCTTCGTGGTGGACTATCAGCACGAGGCTACCGACGAATATTTCTCCGCCGCTCTGGACGACGGCTGGAAACTGGAGTTTACCTCGGTCGTGAGAATGGGCAGCTTTATCGTATGGTCAAAGGAATATGACGAGGAGCGTCCCGAATTTTACTCCGACCCCGAGGACACAATAAAGCGGGCAAAGAAAACCGCCCTTGTGCTGGGCATACCCATGGTGCTTTTTGCAATATTCTGCATTATCTTTATAATCATGATATTCCTTGCAAGTGCGGACGACCTGCCCGAAACCGTTGCCATTTCGGTGCTGTACCTGATATTGGGCGTTGAATACTGCGCTTTCGGCTCAAAGGCAATCGGGTATTATTTCAGGATAAAGGAAAAGTACAAGGATAAATTCTGATGTTTTCCGTTTTCGGGAACTGATGATTTAAGGTTTTTCTCCCGCCGCCAAGTGGGGGAAGACCGCTCGGCACTGCCGGTAAGGAATTACCGATTCAAGTTTTTTCTCCCGCCTGCGGCGGGAGAAAAGCCGGCAGGTACAGCCGGTAAAAATAAATTCAAAAGGAGAAAAAGTTATGAATGAACAATACAACGAACAGTTCGGCGACAGCAAAGAGACCGTACAGCCGCCGCAATATTCTTACAACCCCGCCGATACCGCCGACGAAAACGACCCGGTGATCATAAGGCGGAAATTCAAAAAAGGCTACGGCTGGGCGGGGCTTGCCATGATACTCCAGTTTATCTTCATAAACGTGGCAGTCATTATAGGCACGGTCATCTACTCTTCGGCGGAATCGGCTCGGTTTATGACTGCAAATCCCAACGCCACACAGGACGAGCTGCTGAAGTTCACAACCGAGTTAAGTCAGAACCTTATGAGCAATATGCTTTTCCTGCTTATCGTGACCGCCGCAGGCTATCTTGTGGGAAATATCGCATCCACCCTTATCGCTTCAAGCTCCCTTAACGCCTTTAAGATAAAGGACTTTTTCGGGAAGATAAAGACCCCCGCTTCAAGCGTGGTATTGGCGGCGTTTGTTATACTGGGGGTGCAGGCGGTGTCTATCTTCGCCCAGATGCTTATCAGTTCGTTTACAGGCTATACGGGCGTGGACGAGACCACCAACGCAATGCTCAGTTTTTCGGACAATATGGCGGCAAATATTCTCCTGCTTGTTTACACTGTCATAATCGCCCCCATAACGGAGGAGCTTCTGATGAGAGGGTATGTGTTATACGCTCTTTCCCCGGTAAACAGAACTTTCGGGATAATCGCTTCTTCGCTGCTGTTCGGGCTTATGCAC
>JAMOZU010000274.1 GCA_023667745.1 Ruminococcus sp. | reverse complement strand
CATAATATCCTGAAGCCCCAAGGATACAGCCCTTGAAAGCCCGGATGCCGCACGGCGTTTTGAGAATCTGTCAGCCGCCCTGCATACAGTCCTGCCCGCACCGACAGCCAGTCTTACGGGCGCAAGTACCGCCCTGCACAAAAACAGCGAAATATCCTTTGCCGCAGGAGCGACCGTTTTCTTCACACGTGCGCACCCCCGGCAGGCAGCCGCAAGTATGCTCCCGACAGCCAGACCCGCACTTTCGCAGACCAGTCTGCCAACGCTTTCCATGCTGCACACAAAGCAAGCGGTTATACTCTTATGTCCTGCCATTTTAAGGTTATCTCCTTTCGGAAAATTTTTCTGTATTAACTAAGATCAAGATAATATATCGTATCGGTAAAATGCCTTGTAACCAAATTGTAAATATTTGTTACCGTTTCAAAAGATTTTGACCCCAAGCCGACAAAATGTAACCGTTATCATAGGGCATTTGTCAAATTATAAAAGGAAAATATATGCTAATTTCACAAATTTGGGAATATTTTTTTGACGCAAAAGGTTACAAAACGGTTACACTCTGTAATAATTATACCTCATTCTCAGAAAAAATCAACCTTTTTTGGGCATTTCCGTCTTTTTTGCCAAAACTTTTGTATGATTGCACAATTATCTAAGTTAATATCTGTGTTTGTTTTGTGCATTTCGTAATCGAATTTTGGCAAAATTTGTAAAAACGGCAAAATCCTTTGTGCATTTAGACAAAGGGGGTAATATGGAAAGAGCAGTGAATACCATCGGTCACTGCCCCTTTGTACCGGTTCGGAATCGGACAAACTCTCCCTCTCCAACGGTATCTCTTCCGTTTGTCCGTCTTCAAGAAAATCATCTGTAAATCCGTTGAGACCGTCAAGAAACCTGTTCCAAGCGTTATCCGTAAGAACACCGCCTTAAAAATACCTACTTCCTGTCGGTGTAAATTATTTGAAATATATCATCACTTAATAGTATATTTCAAAATATAAATTTTGTCAAATACTTCTGTAAGCGACTTCACTCTCCTATAAATTTTCCGAAAAATTCACATTATATACACAAATTCTCTTGCAATTTTAACATTTATATGGTATAATTGTATGATAGAATTTTTCTAAGGAATCGCTGATCAGATTGTTCTTTATAAAACTGTAAATTCAGCAAACCCTATTCCGGGCGGTTTTTCTCCCGCCTGCGGCGGGAGAAAAACCTAAATCAGCAATTCCGTAAAACATCAACCGGCAAGGCGTGAACGGGTCAGACCGTTGTCCCCCGATTCCCGCCTCCGACAGGGAGTATATACTATGGAGAATGTACAGAATACCGCTCCTGCCCATAAGAAAAAACGCAGGCGCAAAAAGAAAGGTCCTATACGCAAGACCCTTACCGTAATAGGCATGGTGCTGCTGTCCCTTATTCTGATAGCGGTAATAAGTGTATCTATAATAGCGGCGGCTCTTACGGTCTATGTAATGCAGTTCAGGGAGAAGACCCCCATCGACATCGACCTTGACAGTCTCGACCTTGCCTATACCACCTTTATCTACGGCTACGATGAGGACGGGCAAGAGGTTGAGCTTACAAGCATAAGCCACACCGCCGACAGAATACCCGTATCTATCGAGCGTATCCCCCGCTATGTAAGGGATGCATTCGTGTATATCGAGGACGAGCGTTTCTACGAGCATGCGGGAGTTGACTGGAAACGTACTTTCGGTGCATTTGTCAACTTGATGACAAAAGAAGCCCTCTACGGCAACAAGCAGGGCGGCTCGACCATAACCCAGCAGCTTGTAAAGAACGTCACCGGAGACGATGATGCACGCTGGGACAGAAAGCTCCGTGAGATATTCCGTGCCTCCGACCTTGAAAAATACCGTGACAAGGACGATATTCTCGAAGCGTACCTTAACTGTATCGGTTTCGGCGGCAACACATCGGGCATTCAAGCGGCAAGCCTCAAATATTTCAATAAAGACGTTTCCGAGCTTGACCTGGCGGAGGCGGCGTGCCTTGCGGCTATCCCCAAAAGCCCGGAGGCTCTCAATCCCCGTGTGAACCCGGAGCGGAACAAGGAACGTCAGGAGCTTGTTCTGCGGGCTATGTACAACAACGCCGCCATTTCCAAGCAGCAGTATGAAGCCGCCTTGGCGGAGGAGCTTGTATTCTACGACCCCTCTCAGGACGAACATTCCGACGAGATGCAAAACTGGTATGTGGATATGGTCATAAGGGACGTTACCCTTGACCTTTGCGACCTTTACGGCGTGGATATGGCGACCGCAAGAGCCATGCTCTATGACGGCGGCTACTCTATCTACACCCCCGTTGATATCAAAATGCAGGAAGAGCTTGAAGCGAAATACCGGGATTACACCACCTTTTCAAGCACCGTCCTCAATAATCCTCCCCTGTCGGCGTTTGCGGTAATGGACTATACCGGGAACGTCCTTGCGGTAGTGGGAAATGTGGGCGAAAAGAGCGTTACCGACGCATGGAATCACGCCACCATGTCCCCCCGCCAGCCCGGATCGAGTTTTAAACCGGTGGCAGGCTACGGCTATTCTATCGAAAACGATCTTATCACTTGGTCGACTATCCATTCCGACCTGCCTATTGAAATAGACGACCCGGAACACCCCGGTCAGAAAAAGAAATGGCCCACCAACTACAGCTCCTCCGGTCGCAGCAACGTGTGGAGCGGCAATTCCTATTTCACCTACGAGGCTCTCCAGCGTTCCCTTAACACGGTTTCGGCAAGGCTCGTACAGGCGGCAGGATCGGGAAACGTCTTTGAATTTGTGCAGAACCGTTTCAGATTTTCCACCCTTAAAGCGGAAGATGCAGACCTGTCTCCTATGTCGGTAGGCGCACTTACCGACGGCGTTACCGTAAGGGAACTGGTTGCGGCGTATCAGGTATTCGGCAACGGCGGAAAATATTTCGCCCCTGCCTCTTATACTTATGTACAGGATCCCTCCGGGGACGTTATATTGCAGCATAAATACACTCCCATTCAGTCCATCAGCGACGAGTCCGCCTATGTTATGAACAAGCTTATGCAGCAGGTGGTGGAAGGACCCAACGGCACAGGGCGGGCTGCCAAGCTGGAAAACGTCCCCGTAGTGGGAAAAACAGGCACTTCCCAGAACTGGGCGGACAACTGGTTCGTCTGCTGCACTCCGGATTATGTAAGCGGCGTGTGGTACGGCTATGAAGACCACACCACCGTCCCCTCGGGCACATATTACGGCACAGCCCAGCTTTGGAAAAATATCTTCGGAGACATTGCCGAGCGGAGCGCAAAGAAACAGTTTCCCGAATGCGACTCCGTAAAAGAGCTTTATTTCTGCTCCAACACCGGCATGATAGCAAGCTCCGCCTGCCCCGCATACAATAAGGGCTACTATAAATCCACCAACACTCCCCCGGTATGCACCAAATGCGGCGGATTTACCATCAGCGACAAGAACATCGAGCCTGTTACCACCACCATAGCCGCCGACCTTATAGATATAGACGAGCTTACCAACGAGCTGCTCAACTCCGCCCCCGACCCCAATGCGGATAATGCGGCGGCATTGGCGGGGAATTAAAGAATTGCCGATTTAAGGTTTTTTCCCCGCCGCAGGCGGGGAAAACAGCGAGCCGCTTCCTGTTCCCTCGAATATTGAAACCATTGACGTAAACTCCGAGTATGACGAGTATGAACAGGCGTTTGTAAATATGATAGCCGTAGACGCTTCGGAATATGCAGGAACGCACTTCGAAAGCTCGGTAAACAAGACCCTGACTATCCCCCTATGGCTCAATGACCTTGCGGAAGAGAAAAGCATAAATTTTTCCAAAACACTTCAAGAGGCTTTGATAAATAAATAAACCTTGTTTGATATTTGATTCCCGACTCTCATAATT
>JAMOZU010000273.1 GCA_023667745.1 Ruminococcus sp. | reverse complement strand
CTCTCGTACCCGCTTTGTATAAAATAGGGTCTGCCTCGGTGTAGTAGCCGCTTTTGGGCATGGTCTTCACCCATTGCAGCCTGTCCGGGTCGTAATACTGAAGCTCGAATATCTCCGGCGCATATGCGTATGTGTCAACATTAAGGTCTGCGGTAAAATCAATCTTTGACGTGCTGTCTATATAATAGGACTTTTGGGGAGTAACAGCCACAACCGGTGCTATTACCTCAAATTCGCATACCCTCTGGATAACGCCCTTTTCTGTCATCATATTGAACACTGCCCTGTATTTACCCGATTCCAAGGTCTTGTCGCCGAAAGTGTCCGGGGAAAACAGCACCGAATGCGCACTTGAGTACAGCCCCAATTCCCCCGCATTGCCTATGTAGTGAGTGCCGGAATTTACAATTGCAGTGGTCTGAGAGGGGTTCACCCTTACCCAGTAGCCATTTTTGTATCTGTGCAGATCGAAATTGTCGCTTACAGCCACAGCCCCGTCAATACCGTTTACGGAGACGGTAAAGGTAATGCTGTCATTTTTTGAAGTATACACCGTATCCTTGCTTGCTGTAAGGAATATCCCAACGGAAGCGGTGGTGATATTTCCGGAAGGCTGACTTGACGGTACTGCCGGCACTGCCGTTGACGGAGTTACCGAGGGGGCTGTGGGTATTATCTGCCCGCCCGTTGTTGTGGAAGTCGAAACAGCGTCGGTAACTACTTGGGTGTCGTTCAGAAGCCTGCCGTCCGAGGCGAAAAAGTATCTCCTGTTGTCGATGGTGACCTCGCCCGAAGCCGCCTCACCGTTGGAGTAGAAATAATAGTCCCCCGTGTCCAGCCGCAGCCAGCCTCTGTTGAAGATAACGCCGTTGTCATAGTATCTGCGCTTGCCGTCCTTTGTGCCGAATCCGCTGAACGTCCCGAGGCACGCACCGTCAGAACCGAAACGGTAAGCAATGCCGTCAATAAAGACTATCCCCGTGGCATAAGTGTTGTTGCCGTTGAAAAAGGGAGACGCACCCTCCGCTCCCTGCCAGCCGTAGCTGACAGCACCGGCGGGATACTGCATGGGTATTGCCGCCGTAATAGCCGCCGCCATGAGAAATGCCGCAGTTTTTCTGAAAACAGGTTTCATAAAAAATTCTCCTTTTGGAATGATAGATATAAGAAAGCAGATGCACACGGCGATGACCGCCGTCAGTATCTTATGTTCAAAAGTTCCTGTAATATATTATAACATTTTCCGCCGCCGATTTCAAGTGGAAAATCCAACCTGTAATCAAATTGTGATAACTCTGTAATATTTGTAACCGATTTGTGTTTTTTCTTTGGCAGCGGTTAAGGCCGTCCGATTTTTTTATGTGAAAAATATTTTTTGGAATATACTTGTTTTTATCAAAAAAATGTGTTATAATATAAAATGAACAGGCAAAAAAATGCCCGATCCGACCGTTTGTTTTAAAATAATTAAAAAAGGGTGACATTTTTATGACTCGGCAAATTAATTTCTCGGCAAGTATGAAAGAAATTTTCGACAGGTCTCTTTTTGCCGCCGCCGCAGCAGACAGGGTCGGCAGGATAATATATAAAAATAAGCGTTTCTCCGATATTTTTGGGGACAGTATGCCTGTAATTCCCGCATTATCTTCAGACCCTGCCGAGCAGTACATATGCGTCGGTTTGTCTGAATACAAGCTGTTTACCACGCCGACGGAAGAATGCGTTATCGCAGTTATTATTCCCTGCCGCAATGAACCGGACAGCACAATGGAAGATATTTACGCATGGGAAAGGCATATGCTCTCCGCAGTTGCCGCAGCCTCCGACAATATTGCCGGTGCGGACAGCGGCAGAGTGCATTCGGAAAGCCTTGACGCTATCGAAAGTTCCGTTATGGTGCTTCATTCCAAAATGATGGTGACCGAACAGACAGGAATCCTCACCAAGAAAAACCAAAAGGACTTTGAGCCTGTAAGCGTGTCCGAGCAGATAAAAAGGTTTGCCGCCGAGCTTACGGAATCCCTTGCAGACTGTCCCGCAGAGATAGGATTTACCTGTAAAGGCGGGCTGTTCAGCCGATGCGATATAAAATCGGTCATACTGTTTGCGTCCGATTTTGTCGGGCGGGCGGCAGGCGGCGGAATTTTCCCCGAAAGCATTGATATAAAACTTTCCGATATGCCGCAGGAGAGGGTAATTCTTACCGTCGGCTGCAAGTTCTCTCCCGCCGAAAACGGAAAGCCGCTGTCGGTCAGAGAGCGTGCATCCTGCTTTAACGCCCTTTCGGAGATACTCGGAGAAAAATGCGGCTGCTCAATCAACGAACAGCTGCTGCCCGATGCTGCGGTGTTTACGGCAAATATGCCCGAATACACAGGCATAAGGACAGTCAAAGCTCCGAGACCGAAATTCAAGGACGTAAGCCTCGGCAGGTTCAGCGACGTGAACGTTATGCTTGCGGCAGGAGGCATTCGCCCGTCAATTCCCGGAAGAAAGGATAATCAAGAATGATAAAGATAAACCGCAGGGCTGCAATGTCCTCAGCGGCGGCACTGCTGCTTACGCTGTCATTTACAGCCTGCAAGAACAAAGAGCCTGAGGAGACTTCCCCCGTGGAGACCTCCGTCACTACCACTCCTAAGCAAGCCGTTATCGAAGACCCATTCGGCGTAAGTGAATCGTCTGTCAGCATTTATACCGGAAGCGAGGTGGCAAACGAGGAAGACCTTGCTATTTTCAAAATTTCCTTTGATCTGCCCGACGGTTGGGAAACTTCCATTGACAACTCCGAGGGCAAGCAGTTCCTTTCCGAAAACGGAGAGGTTGTGGTAAAGGCACAGAATTTCAAGGAAGAATTTCAGGAACTGGCTGTCTTTGCCGACCAGGGGTGCGCAGGGATAAAAATGAACAATATGCTCTTTCAGGCGGACACCGAGTTTTCTGACCCGATAAACACTTCCGTTGCAGGCTTTGACGCTATCCGATACGACTACACTGTCACCGCCTATATATTTGAATATGAACTGGACGATGAGGGCAATCCCAAAACCGATGAAAACGGCGACAGGATAGTGACCGCAAAAAACGTATACGGCGAGTATGTAAACAGGGTCTACTATTTCTATTCCGATGAGGATGTTTTCTACGTCATCTGCCAAGCTCCCAAGGACAAATCCGAGGCAGCCGCTCCCGATTTTGACTCGATCATAGCCTCCGCAAAAATTTCCTAAAGAATTAATATTTATTTAAAATCTTTTTGCCGTGTCTGTGATATAATGATAATATAACATTCATGTGAAATTCGGCGGACAACTTAAAGCAAGTGTCGGAATATCGGCATTTCGCCGTTTGGAAATAGCTTAATAAAGGCTTAGCGTTCAGAGTACCTGTGACAAGCGTTTTACAGAGAGCCGCCGGGGCTGGAAATGCGGCAAACGTCCATAGGGAAGTGCGTTCGTCAGCCCGGCGTGAGGAAATGGGAATATTCTATCCCCTCGGTATTCCGCTGCGGATGCCGCCGTTATCGGCAAATGAGATACGTTTGACGGAAAATGTCAATATTTCCGTATATAACGTGAATCTGAAGTGGGACCGTGACGGATATTTTCCGCCGCCTTCGGAAGTATACAAGCCGCATCGGCGGTTTGTACCGACGAGGGCGGTTTTTTTGACGCAAACAGAGTGACGCTTTATCCTTTTAGTCCCATCGGAATATAATGTATAAACCAAACTTTTCTCGGAGGATATTATGAACAGTTTCACAAACCTCATATCCCATTTCAAAGAGGACATTCGCTCGGTCAAGCGCAGAGACCCCGCCGCAAAAAACACCCTTGAGATAATCCTTACCTATTCCGGTCTTCACGCCGTGGCAGCATATCGGGTCTCCCATTATTTCTACACAAAAAAAATGTACCTGACAGCCAGGGCAATTTCCCAGA
>JAMOZU010000272.1 GCA_023667745.1 Ruminococcus sp. | reverse complement strand
AGCTGTTATGCTCGTAACATTCTCCTTTTCCGACCTCTCGGTCACCTCAAATTCCCGACCCGCAACCCCCGAAAATCTCACTTCCGCCCCCTCGTTTTCTATGTACCCCGCATCATAAATTTCGCAGGAAAAACAGCTTGTTGACACACCGTCAAACCCTTTGCCTTCAAGCCTTTTCGACACCCGTATGTTGGCAAGTCTGTCCTCCTTGTACTCTATGCCGTCAACGAAAACCGAATACCCCAAGCTAAAGACCGTAACCCTTTTTTAAAGGGCAGGTCATGGAAAGGGAGATGTTGTAATAGCTTGTAACCCCGTCCTCGAAAACCGGCACACAGCGGAATGAGGGACGGTCAAATTCCGTCACCGTCTGCTCCGGGCATTTGTATGTCACCGTCACTTTGTCGGCATTGCAGGCGGTTACACAATATCGATTTTATCGTGATGAACTTTTTATAAAAAATATAAACATTAAATATTCGTACTCCGAATTTTGTGCATTGAGTTACACAAAATATTTCGACATTTACTGCATAGTATTATGCAATATTACAAAATATTGGATGTATTGCAAAATTATGTGTTATTCCGCTTGACAAAATCAATTAGCGGTGTTATAATTAAATTATAGCAGATAACATACTAAACATATAGGTTATATATACTTAATGTTAATAAATCGGGAGGTCATTTGTATGAATGAAAAAAATAACAAGAACAACGGCTGCAGCTGCGTTGACTGCGGAATACTCAACTGCGCCAAAAGGACGGGGCAGTACCCCGAATTTTGTCCCACCGCCGCACTGACGGATGAAGAAATAAACGAGGTGACTGCGCTTTACAAAAACAACAGGATCAATAAGAAAATCGCCGTTGCCGCTGCAGAGGTAGAGGGCGGATTTTACGGACGTTATACCAGAGTCGAGGAAATAATTGAATTTGCCCGGAAAATAGGCGCAAAGAAAATCGGTATCGCCACATGTATAGGTCTTATTGAGGAAAGCAGAATATTCGCAAGAATACTCAAAATGAACGGTTTCGAGGTGTACGGCGTAAGCTGCAAATCCGGGTCGGTGAACAAAACGGACATCGGAATTGATAAAAAATACACCTGCGTTACGGGTGGGGTTATGTGCAACCCAATTTTGCAGGCAAAGCTGCTGAACAAGCGCAAGGTAGACCTTAATGTTGTTGTGGGACTTTGCGTGGGGCACGACAGCCTTTTCTACAAATATGCGAATGGAATTACCACCACGCTTATTACAAAAGACAGAGTGCTTGCCCACAATCCCGCAGGCGCACTGTATCAGGCGAAAGCGTACTACAAAAAACTGCTTTTAGCTCCCGTAGGGGAGGATATTGTTACATCCGTAGTAACACCCTCCGAGGAGGAACAACGGAAAGGAGAAAATTAATGCTGAAAAAATCAATGTTCAAAGTTGGTATCCTGCTGCTGTCCTTTGCGGCTGCCGAAATTGCCGCATTGGGACTGTCCGATTCGCCTAAGCATCAGGCAGCGAAACACCCGTATTTTGCATGGCTGCTTGTTATAATAACGGCGGTTTATCTTGCGGCGGCGGCGGCAGGATTTATAAAAAACAGGAAAAAAGAGTACATAGCCGATGAAAAATTTTTTTACCGAGCGCCGTTTTTGGCGGGAGTTATATTGGTTATGAACATACTCAATATAGTTACGGCAAAGACCGCTTTACTGCCGGTGCTGTATTTTCCGACCCTTGACAGGGTTTTCGGTACACTGTTTGAGGATTATGCGCTTATAGGGAAGTGTGTGAAATATTCGGCGGGAATACTTGTTACGGGAGTATTGGGCGGACTTACAGTAGGATTTTTTATGGGAATAGGCGTGGGATTTTCAAAGCATATGTCATACTGGATAAATCCCATTGTGCGTATTCTGGGACCTATCCCGTCCACTGCGTGGATTCCCATATTGTTGGTTGCGTTCCCGACAGCGAGGGCGGCAAGTACGTTTATAATCGGCATATCCGTGTGGTTTCCCACGGTGGTGCTGACCTCCAGCGGAATTTCAAATGTAAAAAATTCTTATTTCGAGGTGGCGTCCACTTTGGGAGCGAACAAGATACAGCAGATATTTAAAATAGGCGTACCTGCGGCAAGCCCAAGTATTTTTCTGGGGCTTTTCAACGGAATATGCGCATCTTTCGTAGCATTGATGACCGCTGAGATGATAGGCGCAAAATACGGAATAGGCTGGTATGTAAACTGGCAGAAAGAAATGATGGCTTACGCAAATGTTTATGCGGGACTTATTGTTATAGCGGTTTTGTTTTACATTATTATAACCGTGCTTTTTAAAATAAGGGACAGGGTTCTGCAATGGCAGAAGGGGGTCATCAAATGGTAGGAGAAATTAAATTTGAAAATGTAAGCAAGACGTTTGTCAGACCTGACGGCGAGGCTGTGCAGGCTCTGAACAATATCGAGTTTACCGTAAATCAAGGGGATTTTGTGTGCCTTATAGGTCCGTCGGGGTGCGGTAAATCAACAATGCTGAGACTGCTGGCGGGACTTGATACCCCTACCGACGGCGGCGTATATTTGGACGGCGAACGTATAACCAAGCCGAACTGCGACAGAGGACTTGTCTTTCAGGATCACAATTTATTTCCATGGCTGACGATTTACAATAATGTAGCTTTCGGACTAAAAGTCAGAAAGCTGTTCAAAGAGAAAAAAGACAGCGTAGAGGAATTTATCAGGCTTGTGGGACTGGAGGGCTTTGAGAAATCCTATCCTCATCAGCTTTCGGGAGGAATGTGCCAAAGAGCCTCCCTTGCAAGGGCTTTGATCGGGCATCCGAAAGCGCTGCTGCTTGATGAACCGCTGGGTGCGCTTGACGCATTTACTCGAATGAATATGCAGGACGAGCTGCTGAGAATAAAGTCGGAGCAGGAAATGACAATGGTAATGGTAACTCACGACGTTGACGAGGCTGTGTATCTGTCGAACCGCATTGTGGTAATGACACCTCGTCCTGCAAAAATCGAAAAGGTCATCAACGTACAGCTTTCCCAGCCGAGGGACAGGAGCAATCCCGAATTTATCCGTCTGCGCAGCGAGATACTTAAAATACTCGATTTTGCGGGTAAAGAGCGTGAAGTTGACTACGTTATATAAGAAATTGTTCTAATACTTTTGAAAGGAAGATCAATTATGAAAACAAAAAAATTTTTATCCCTTTTGCTTTCGGCAGGAATTTTTACCGCCGCTTTTTCAGCTTGCGGGAACGATACGAATACGTCCGATAACGCCGAGGATAATACCTATGTTTTAAAAATAGGCGAGGCGCAGGGAGCGATTTGCCATGCCCCTCTGCAAATCGCAATGGAAAACGGTTACCTTGACGAGGAAGGCATAAAATGGGAGCGTGTTGATTTCGGCAGCGGTGACATTCAGGCGGCTTTGGGTGCGGGTACTATCGACTGCGGATTCGGTCTTATAGGAAAATTTGTGCAGCCCATAGAAAACGGTCTTAATATGGTTGTGACTTCGGGAATGCACACGGGCTGCACGAAAATACTTACCAGAGCCGATTCGGGAATAACAAGCATTGCCGACCTTAAGGGAAAAACTATCGGGGTAAGCTCCCTTGCAGGCTCGGAGGCGGTAACTGCGAAACGTGCGCTGTACTCGGCGGGAATTGATATATCGGCGGCAAGCGGCGAGGTTGCGTTTTCGGTTTACAGCACCGCCGACCAGCCTATTGCTCTTATGAACGGGGCAATCGATGCAATCGCAACTCCCGACCCTGTTGCAACGTCTGCCGAAAATGAATACGGTCTTACCGTGCTTCTCGATACTGCTGTCGACGCACCATACGCACAGGAATACTGCTGCGTAAGCTTTGTTTCGGCAGAGCTTGCGGAAAATCACCCCGACATTGCGGCAGGATTTACAAGAGCGGTTCT
>JAMOZU010000271.1 GCA_023667745.1 Ruminococcus sp. | reverse complement strand
CCGAGGGGGACAGTCTTGTCTCTTTCGCTTCATTTGCGGAGCGGGACAGCATTGAAGACGACAGCTTATCCCCGTGGATAGGCTTTGTCTGCACCTTTCCCCAATACCGTGGGCATAGGTACATGGGGCGGCTTATCGGTCACTGCGAAAAAATTGCGGCGGAGCATGGCGTTAAGGCGGTCTATATCTGCACCGACCATGTGGGGCTTTACGAAAAATACGGATTTTCCTATACCGAAAGCCGCAATGATACAAATCCCTCATTGAATTATGGGATTCAGCCGCCGCAAAAACCATATATGAAAGTTTTTGCGGCGGCTTCATCTCCATAATTCTAATGGGGATTAGTATGACATTTACGGCGGAGTCAGCAGGATATATATAAAAGAGATTTCCAAGGAGAATGAGAAATGACGGACTTTGATATAAACGGGCTTCACACCCCCTGTTACGTTGTCGATGAGCGGCTCATCAGGCGGAATATGGAAATTCTCAAAGGCGTTTCCGACAAAACAGGCTGCAAGATACTGCTGGCTCAAAAAGCATTTTCCATGTACAGCCTTTATCCGCTTATGAGCAAGTACCTTGCGGGGACTGCCGCCAGCGGGCTTTTTGAAGCAAAACTGGGGTATGAGGAAATGCCCGGAAGGGAAGTTCATATTTTCTCCCCCGCCTACCGCCCGGACGAGTTTCGGGAGATAACCCAGATTTGCGGGCATATTATTTTCAACAGCCCCGGTCAGCTGAAAAAGTTTTACCCCATAGTGGAGGAAGCGAGAAAACAGGGCAGGGAAATTTCCGTGGGAATGCGGGTAAATCCCGGATATTCGGAAATTGAAACGGAAATTTACAACCCCTGCACTCCCCGCTCCCGCCTTGGTGCGATGGAGCGGGAGGTAAACGAGGAAATACTCGCAAACGTTGACGGACTTCATTTTCATGCCCTCTGCGAGCAGGACAGCGGCGCACTGGAGCGGACTGTCCCCCATTTTGAAAAGCGTTTCGGGCGATACCTGAAAAATATGAAATGGCTCAATATGGGCGGCGGTCATCATATCACCAAAGAAGGCTACGATATAGACAGGCTGTGCCGTGTTACAGAGCATTTCAAGGAAACCTACGGCGTGGAGGTCTATTTGGAGCCGGGAGAAGCATGCGCTTTAAATGCGGGCTTTCTGGTTACGGAGATTCTGGAAGTGCGGAACACGGGGGACGTTTCCCACGTGATAACCGACACATCCGCCGCCTGCCATATGCCCGACGTTACCGAAATGCCCTACCGCCCGGAAATTATCGGGAGCGGAAACCTAAGAGAAAAGCCATACACATACATTATCGGAGCACCCACCTGCCTTGCGGGAGACGTTATCGGGGAATATTCCTTCGACAAGCCGCTGCATGAAGGGGACAGGCTCGTATTCACGGATATGGCTATCTACACCATGTGCAAGAACAACACCTTTAACGGTATCGGTCTGCCGTATATCTACATAGCCGACAGCGAGGGAAATGTCCGTCTGCATAAGAAATTCGGCTATGAGGATTTTAAGGAAAGACTGTAAGGCTGTAAAAACCGCCCTCGGAAATCCAAGGGCGGTTTTTGCAGCACAATTTATTTGACAGGCTGTCCCATATCCACAGCCCCATAAATACCCCAACGGCGGAGCAGCGAGAGCGGAGTTGCACAAATCCCGTATTGAATTATGGGATTCGTCCGCCGTAAAAATCATATTTGCGGCGGCTTCTTCTCCATAATTCTAAGGGGGGATCGGTATAAGAAGATCCTTTGAGAGGGAAAAAATTTCGTTCTTTCTCCGAAAAATTTTAGAATTTACACATTGTTAAAAAAAAAAAAAAAAAAAAAGTTTAACAAACATCTGATATAATTTAATATATTGTTTTGGAAAATTTTGTAAAAAAAATTTTTTCACAATGACACTTTCTGTCTACCCTTTGTGATAGAATGGTTGTTAAAGAAGGAGGAAAAATTAGGGAACTGCCGATTTAAGGCGTTTTCCAGTCTGTGGCGGAAAAAAAACGCCCGGAACGGTGATTTGCAAAATCTGCGAACCATTGAAATTCGGGTTATCGGGTGTTCCGCAAAAAAAATTTTAAAAAGGAGAGTTTCAATGAAAAGAAAACCGATTTCTGCGTCAGCGATGTTGCTGCTGACGGCGGGTCTGGGAGGGTGCAAGCTCTTTGACAAAGAGCTTGGGTGTGCAGGGGCTGCGGAAGGTATAAATAAATGAGAAAGGCGGAAATTAAAATGAAAATCAGAAGTTTAGTAAAGACGGCATTGATGACATTTTTTGCGGCTGTGATGATGACGGGGTGTTCGGCGAAACAAGAGGAGACGAAACAAGAGGAAAAAACAGTGGATATAACCGGGATAGTCCTTTCCACCAACAATGTCACCATGAAAGTTGACGAAAAATTTCAGCTCAACTATTCCCTTTTCCCGGATAATGCCGTCAGTGACAGCATTACATGGAAGTCTGCCGATGAAACCGTGGCAGGAGTAAACAACGAGGGATATATCACTGCATTAAAGGCAGGACAGACCACCATAATTGCATCAAGTCCCAACGGCATAATGGCAACCTGTTCTGTAACGATTGAGGAAAAGGCGGCTTATGACAGGCTTGCAAGTTATGAGAAGGAATTTGTTGATGCTTTGTTAAAGTATATTAATTCCTTTAAAAATCCTCAAAGTGTGACGGTAACAGGAGTTAAACAAAACGGCAGCGGTGAATGGTGGGTGGAGATAAATGCCATGAACGGCTTCGGCGGATATTCCAATCAAGGTTATGTTCTTACCTCTTCCAAAATGCAGGAATCAGACATAATATCTACTTCGGGCAGTACTGTATATGATATTGACCTCATTAATCAGGCAATTAAGGAAAAAATGCCGTAAAAGGCGATAATATACGGTTTGCAGTTTGTCCGCCTCATTCTCCCAATGAGGCGGTTTTTCCGTCCCCCTTTTAAAATGTAAACATTTTCTTAACATTCCCAAAATCCCTTGACAAATTCCTTGAAATATGCTATAGTTACAATGTTCGGAAATAAAGGAATTACCGATTTAAGGTTTTTCTCCCGCCTTCGGCGGGAGAAAAACCGCCTAACATAAGGATTTTTGGAATTTTCAAATAATTTAAATCTTATTTAATCGGTATTGCCTAAATTCATCTTACCTTTAAGGAGGCGGAAAAAATGACCTTGATAAAAATATATATAACAGCCAAAAAGTTAATATGCGGTTTTTCGGGATATGTTTTTCCGCTTTGTACAGCCTTTTAACAGGTGAAAGTCCTCAGTGTGGCGTGTTTTTGACGGCGGGCGGGGGCTTTGGATAAACGGAAAAATATAAGTTTTAAGGTTCGCTTTCCCGATATGCAAGGGAGGGCGTTTTTGTTTTTCGGGGAATGTTTTTTGCAAATGCGGAAAAGTTCCCCATGTTGAAAGGTAAGGTAATTATATGCTGGAGTTAAAGGGCAAGTTCAACACCGCAAAGGTGTTTACGGATAATATCGATGAGGCTTCGGTGTCCCAGATAATCGAGCTGTGCTGCCAGGAGTTCACCATAGGCGAAAAAATACGCATGATGCCGGACGTTCATGCGGGCATGGGCTGCGTTGTGGGCACGACCATGACGGTCACGGACAGGATAGTCCCCAACCTTGTGGGAGTGGACATAGGCTGCGGCATGGAGACGGTAAGGATAAAGGAGCGCAATATTGAGCTTATGCAGCTGGATAAGCTGATCTACAGCCGCATTCCTTCCGGCTTTGCCGTCCGTGAAAAGCCTCACAGGTTCGCCGGGGATATAGACATCTGCGCCTTGAAATGCTCGGATAAGATAGACCTCAGAAAAGCCGAGCGTTCCCTTGGGACTTTGGGCGGCGGCAATCATTTTATCGAGGCGGACAGGGGAGAAAACGGTATCTATATCGTTAT
>JAMOZU010000270.1 GCA_023667745.1 Ruminococcus sp. | reverse complement strand
AAGCGGACAAGACAATGAAAGCATTACAAGAGCAGTAACGCCACGTTGGGGGGTCCAGGGGGTCCACACTCCCTGGTGGGGTCTGGGGTGAAACCCCAGCGGGGTCTGGGGCAGAGCCCCGGCGGGGTTTGGGGCAGAGCCCCGGCGGGGTTTGGGGCAGAGCCCCAACAGCGTAAGCCGCTTGTCGGTAACAAAGCGTTGCAAAGAAAAGTGTTGCATAAGCAATTAACTTCAACCGCCGCCCGACCGCCAAGAAAAGGGTTTTGAAAGACTAAAGCAATACTGAACGACTAACAACAACCGAGCAAGTAACGGTCGGGCGGCGGTGCGGCGTAGCGTGCAAGGCGTATGCCTTGCACAGCACGCCGCCGCCCGTCAGGGCGCATGTCACTGACATAGACCAATAAACTAACGCTTTTTCCCATAGGGGCGCACATCGGTCATAAATAACGCCGGCAAAGCAAAGACACCGCCCCGGATAATTCACCGAAAAAACAAAGGAGACAACAACCTATGAAAATAAGATTTCATCTTCCCGATTTCTACAACATGGCATATCTGCATTTAGCCCTTATCGACATGATAAAGGAGCACCCGGAGTATTTCAGAGAGGGCGTTGAGATAGCCTCGGTCTACGGCTGTTTCCTGCCCTCGGTGTGGAACGGCGGCAGGAACATCAACGGTTTGGCAAACGAACAGGTCATGAAAGAGATACTTCACGAGTTCAATTCAAGGAGCGTTCCCTGCCGTTTCACGCTGACAAATCCGCTGCTGGAAGAAAAGCATATGAGCGACAAATTTTCCAACGAAATGCTGAAAATCGCCGACAACGGGCTTAACGAAGCTATTGTTAACACAGAGGTCATGGAAGAGCATATGAGGAAAAATTTCCCCAATTTCAAGCTGACCTCCTCCACCTGCAAGCAGATACGCACCATGGAAGGCGTTATCGCCGAGCTGGAAAAGGATTACAGCCTTGTGGTGCTGGACTACAACTGGAACAACAAATTCGAGGAACTGGAGAAAATTCCCGAAAAATACCGCAGCCGCATAGAGGTCCTTATCAACGCCTACTGTTTCCCCGACTGCAAGCGCAGAGGCGAGCATTACAGGTATCTTGGGGATCAGCAGATACGGCGGGCATCGTTTAATTCCATGGGGCATATGCCGGGAGTGAGCGTGCAGTATGAGGAGTTTGAATGCCCCGCTCTGGAAAAGAACTTTCTGGAGACGCTGGATTATTCCACCCACGTCCCGCCGGAAAATGTTTTCGGGAAATACGCCGAAATGGGCTTCGAGCATTTCAAGATAGAGGGGCGGGCAATGCACCCGCTGAACGTTATCGAAAGTCTCGTTTACTATATGGCAAAGCCCGAACACAAAGACCTTGTACGCTTGAAACTGTCGCTGGGATTTTTCAGAATGAAGTAACGGTTTGTTAAAATCGGCAAGCAGTGCGGTGTATTCCTGCCGCTTTATGAAGAGAACTGCCGGGAAAGGGTGATGTTATGTACGTTCTGAAAACCTCCGCCGCCTTTGACTCGGCGCATTTTCTTGCGGGTTACAAGGGAAAATGCAAAAATATCCACGGTCACAGGTGGCGGATAGAAGCGGAAATTTCCTCGGAAGATCTTATTGCAAGCGGTCAGCAGAGGGGAATGGTGGCAGATTTCGGGGACTTCAAGCGTGACCTGAGGGCGTTGGCTGAGGAGTTCGACCACGCCCTTATTTACGAAAAGGGTACGCTTCGTTCGGCAACGGTACAAGCCCTTAATGAAGAGGATTTTCGGCTTATTGAAGTTGACTTCCGCCCCACGGCGGAAAATTTCGCCGAATATTTTCACGGCAGGCTGTCACAAATGGGCTACAGCGTTGTCTGCGTGACCGTGTACGAAACGCCGGATAACTGTGCGGCGTTTACGGATTAGAGCAAGATACAGAATTGCCTTCACGTTTCACTTTAAGAGGCAAGAGGCAAGAAATTACAGATTTTACCCATGGCGATGAGGAGTTGCCGATTTTATGTTTTTATGCGGTATGAGGGGTGATTTGGTTGAAATACAAAGTTGCGGAAAAATTTGTAAGCATTAATGGGGAAGGTCCGCTGGCAGGGCAGGCGGCGGCGTTTATACGGTTTTGCGGGTGCAACCTGCGGTGCGGCTACTGTGACACGGCATGGGCGCAGGAGTTTGACGGCGGGGAGGATATGACCGGGGAGGAGATAGCGGAGTTTGTGAAAAAGTCCGGCGTGTACAACGTTACATTGACCGGGGGAGAGCCGCTGATGAGAGAGGGAATGGAAGAACTTATATGTGCGCTGGGGAATATCCCCTGCCATGTGGAGATAGAGACCAACGGGAGCATGGATATTTCAAGTCTTGCAGGAGTGTCCCCCAGACCGTCCTTTACTCTCGATTACAAACTGCCCGGCAGCGGCATGGAGGGGGCTATGCTGTTGGGAAATTACAAATATCTCCAAAAGGAAGACGCTGTGAAATTCGTTGCGGGGAGCAAGGAGGACTTATTGCGGGGGGAAGAGGTTATCCGTGAATATAAGCTCAACGACAAATGCAGGGTGTTTTTCGGCGTTGTATACGGTAAACTTTCATTGCAGGAGGCGGCGGAGTTTATCATCGGGCGGAAGATAAAGGGCGCAGCTTTGCAGCTGCAAATGCACAAATACATATGGGACCCGGATACGAGAGGAGTTTAAAGCGTGAAAAAGGAGATAGATACAGCCGCTGTGGAAAGGCATATCAGAGGCATTTTAGAAGCACTGGGAGACGACCCGGACAGAGAGGGACTCAAAGACACTCCCGCAAGGGTCGCCCGAATGTACGGGGAAGTTTTCGAGGGAATGCGCTACACCAACAGCGAGATAGCCGAAATGTTCGGCAAGACCTTTGAGATGAGCGGCGAATGCGGGGAAAACGATTTTATTTTGGTAAAGGACATAGAGACGTTTTCCCACTGCGAGCATCATATGGCGTTGATGTACGATATGAAAATTTCCGTGGCGTATATCCCCAAGGGGAGAGTACTGGGGCTGTCGAAGATAGCGAGGATAGCGGATATGGCATGCAAAAGGCTTCAGCTTCAGGAGCGGATAGGCTCGGATATAGCGGAAATTATGCAGCTTGCCTCGGGCAGTGAAGACGTGGCTGTAATTATAAGGGCAAAACACGGCTGCATGACCGCAAGAGGGATAAAAAACCCCTCCGCCGTCACCTCGACGGTAACGCTGCGGGGGCGGTTCAAGGAAGATACGGCGTTACAGAACAGGTTGATGTTGGAGGCTAAGAGTTAGAGGGCTAAAGGCGGGAGTTAATGTCTGATTTAAGGCTTTTCCCCCGCCTATGGCGGGGGAAAATCTGCCTACGGCGGGGGAAAAGCCGCCTGTAAAAGTTTAACACTGCATATAATTCCGGAGGAAATAAAAATGAGTTCATGGAAAGATAACCTTATAAAAATATCCCCCTATGTTGCGGGGGAACAGCCGGATAAATCCGACTTCATCAAGCTCAACGCCAACGAAAACCCCTATCCCCCCGCTCCGGGGGTGATAAAAGCCATATCGGACTTTAAAGGGGGCAGCCTTAACAAATACCCCGACGCCAACGCCGTCCCGCTGACAAAGGCTATAGCAGAGCGTTTCGGCGTTTCCCCGGAAAATGTATTTGCGGGAAACGGTTCGGATGATGTACTTGCGCTGTGTTTCCGTGCGTTCTTCAATTCGGGGAAGCCCGTGCTGTTCCCGGATATTACCTATTCGTTCTATCCCGTTTGGTGCGAAATGCTGGGGATAGCTTACGAAAATCCCCCTCTTGACGGGGACTTCAATATAAACCCCGGGGACTATAAAAAGGACAACGGCGGCGTTGTTGTCTGCAATCCCAACGCCCCCACAAGCATAGGGCGGGGGCTTGATTTTATGCGGGAGATACTGGCGGCGAACCCGAAC
>JAMOZU010000026.1 GCA_023667745.1 Ruminococcus sp. | reverse complement strand
CGCTTACTCATGTGCTTTGTACGCAGTTTGCACAGAATTTTGGGGGAAACTTAAGATTGAGGTGTATTTCAACGGAGTCGGGCAAGTCGACGGAAACATCGCCGCTCCCGACCAACAAAAAAAGCCCAAAACAACCGATTAAACAGTCGTTTCGGACTTTTACGGGATTTATATCCCTTGGACGCTCCCCCATTCGGCGGGGGAAGTTTTTTCAGAGTATACGTTCAAAGTCGGAGAAGTGCCATATGCCGTCGGTTTGGGTAAGGGTGTAGCGGCAGACGCTGCAATAGTCGCAGCCGCAGGAGAGGAAATATACGTAATAGCTGCCCTCGCCGTCCTCACGCAGTTGGGCTATGGCAAAATCGGCGGCGTATTCTCTTGATTCGCCGTTAAGGTCGCTGTGGAAATGGACGGCTGTTTCGCCGCTGCCGTATTCGGTAAATGGGATCATGTCCTCAACGCCGGGGTGCGCAGCTTCCGCTTCGGCGGAAAGGGCGTAGAACAGGTCCTTTTCGGTTATGCCGCCCATGGGCATATTAAAGTAGCTGTCAAGGTTTTCGCCCGAAAAGAGAACGTCCTTGCTGTCGGGAGTGGAATAGGTATAAGTCTCCTGTATGTCGGCGGGGTCTCCGGAAAGGTGACGGAAGAAAAGATAGTTGTAACGCTCGTTCATTGCCCCCTGAAGAGGAAGAGATTCGCTTTCGTAAGTGTTCCCTTCAAGGGAAAAGGCGTTTTCGAGTGTATGGGTGGTTTCGTTAAAGGTGATAAGGGCAAGGCTTCCTTGGTTTACACGGTCAACGCTTACCATATACTGTCCGCCCTTGTTCGTAAGCCCGTTTGCGGGGCTGTAAAGCTGTGAATTTGAGTAAAGCTCCCCTGTGAAAAGCTCGTCCCCGCCCATATAAAGGGGATAGTCAAATTCGCCCTTGTCTATATGATAGCGGAAAAGCTCGCCGCTGTCGGTAATGCCGTAAAAGGCGGTGTAATAGTTCCTGCCGCTTTCGCTGTAGCGGTTGGGAATGGAGAAGACCAACAGCCTGTCGTCGGCTTTGGAAAATTTAAAGTAAAGGGACATATACGAGGCGGAGGCGGTTATGGAGGTAAAGCCGTTTTGGTTTACCTGTGCGGTGTCTATGGGGCATTCTCCGGTGATGTTCCCGTTGCTGTCAAGCAGGCGCAGGATAAACTCTCCCTGCAAGGTGTAGTTTAGGTTGGGGAGACCGTCCGTATAGTCCTCAGCCGTCATTACCAGCTGCACCGTCCGGGGGACAACGCCGCTGCCGTCGGACAGAGGGACTTGCTTTGAAAAGGAATATATCACATCTCCGGGGTGGTATATCTGGCGGGAGAAGTATTCCTCCGGGGTTTTGGCGAGAGTATAGCCCTCGGCGGCAAAGTCTTTGTTCATGTATTCTTCATACATGGTGTTATCCTTGTCCACCGTAAATACAGAACCCGTATGGGTTTCCCAGTTATACTCAAAAGAATTGAAGCCGGAACTGTTGATATAGCTTAACCGGTCATTAGTGAGAACGGTAGTATAGCCGTAAACAACAAAATGATCGTCATACACTGCCACAAACTCCGCATCTGCCCAATCCCTGCCCTCTTCGTATGAAACGGGAGATACCCACACTTCCTTTGCGCCCTCATTATAAAGGTCGCAGGGGTAGTTGTGCTTTACATAGTCCTCCCATGAATCCCCGAAGACTTTCGCCATGCCTTTGCGGGGGAGCTTGGTGTAAAGGCTGCCGTCAAAATAGACGGTCTCTTGAGGTTCATTGGGATAGAATTGTTTCAGCTCGTTGTAAAAAGATACCCGAACGGTCTCATAATTCTGCCCGTTGTCCGCCCAAAGGTTGAATGAGGCGGTAAATTGCCCGTCTTCATCGGCATATATCGACAGCTTGTCCGCATAGACATCGGAAAGAGCGTATCTGTAGAGATACTCGTAATTTGAAAGGGTGCGGATATAGCGGTCGTATTCCTCTTCGGCGGTCTCGGTAAGTTTTTCCCATTTGTCCGATTCTCCCCGGCGGCTGTATTCTTCGGGAGTAAGGACACGTTCGCACAGGTCAATGTCAAGGTCGGGGTCGGGATAGTCTTTTACCGGCTCTTCACGGGGCTGCCAGTGTTCGCCGTTTACGGCTTCGGGGGAATAGGTATAAATCGTCCGCTGATAATAATTTTCGCTTCTCATAATAAATCCCGACCGTGCGTAAAGAGCGTTGCTGTCAACGGTCAGCCGCATTATCCACACGGTTTTCACGGGTTCGCCGTTAAGCTCGCTATTGTAAAGCTCACAGGGGTAATTACGGTCAAGAAAATCTTCCCATGATCGGGTGACAGAACTGTAGAAATGCCCTTGGGGAACAATGTCAAGATAATCGGGAATATAGCTTGTCTCGAAAACCTCGCCCGGCTCAAATACGTTGTCATCGGGGGAATAATTCAGGCGGAGGTTCTCTTTCCGGTTGTCGGGGTATTCTATCCACAGGTTGAAAAAGGCGGAAAATTCGCCGTCAAAATCGGGATTCACCGTAAGCTCCTCGGCATAGACGGCGGCTGCGCCGTTATCGTAAAATTCCTTATAGTTATCGGTATCGAGAAGATATGAATCATAGGCATAATATGCCATATTAATAAGATACTGCCGTTCATCATGGGCGGCGGCGGGAGTGCCGTCGGTAAGGGCAATGCCGTTATCCTGCGGGGTTTGGCTGTCTTGGGCGGCGGTAAAGGCACAGCCGCAGGTGACTGTCATAACAAGGATGGCAGCTGTTTTTGCGGCAACGGCTTTCGCAGAACGTTTATCAAGGGGCTTTGCCGCAATGAGCCGCAGACGCTTTTGGAGAGCCTTTCCTCTTGCCGTCATGGAAGTGGCAGCAATGCCCGCAGTATCTGCAATTCCGCCCTTTCGGGGGATAGTTTCAAGGAGAGTCCTGCCGTATTCGGCACGCTCGGATTCTCCCAGAATTTCAAGAGCCGCTTCATCGCAGGCGCATTCGCAGTCGGTTTTGGAGATGTATGCCGCCGCCCACACAAGGGGATCGAACCAATACACGCACAAAAGAAGCTGACGGACAGCCGACCAAACATGATCCATATGGCGGTAATGGCTGTACTCGTGGGCTATTATGTATTTCAGACTGCTTTTACAGCCGGGGTTGATATATACGGCGTTGCCGAAAAGGCAGGGGGATTTTAAGAAGTCAACCGAGTAAACGGGCAGGGGCGAGGGGCAGGGAATTTCAATGCGGCTTTTATGCAGCTGTCTGCTAAAGGAGATGTTCACACCCGTAAACCACAGCAGTCCTATGACTGCGCCGAATGCCCATATTATAAGAGCTGTTTTTTCGGGGGACAGGGGGAATATGCTGCGGGCGACTTCTGCGGTGACGGGGGTGTCCGATATGTCCGGGACGGCGGCATTTTCGGTATTTTCCGCCATAAGAGGAGGACTTTCGGGGGACGTTTGCGTTGGGGAAATATCGGCGTTATTGTCGGGAGTATCGGAAGAATTTCCCGATGTTAAAGGGGTAACGGCAGCGCCGATATTTACAGTGGGGGAGTTGTCGGTATAATTTTCGGAGATATAGCCGATATCCTCCGAAAGGTCAACATTGCCTTGTGCAATATATCCCGTATCGGCTGTTTCATGGAAAACAGGTTCTTGGAAAAGCTCCGATATATGGGTGTCGGAGACGTTTCCCGAATTTGTGAACAGGTTCATAACGCTGATGGGACTTTCAGGCATGGAAAAGGGCAGCATAAGCCGCAGAACCACCGTCAGCCACATTGCGTACCGCATACGGCTGCCGATATGCCCTTTCAGTGCGGCACGCAAAATAAGGACAGCGATGATCAGCAGGGACGAGGCAACGAGTGTATCGGTCATGACAATTCCTCCTTTCCGGCATTTTCGGTATTCTCGCCCTTTTCGTTCCGGACATTTTCGATAATGGCGGACAGCTCGTTTATCTCATCCTCGGACAGCTCCCCCTGTGACACAAGGGAGTTGAGCATAAGCCCAAGGCTGCCGTTGTACATTCGCTTGAGAAATGACCTTGTTTCGGGGACTGCCGCCTGCTTTCGGGTAAGGACGGAGTAATACAGGCGGGCGTTTTTCCCCTGCTCGTATGATACGGCGTTTTTTTCTTCCATGCGGTTAAGAAGGGTTATGACTGTGCTTTTGCTCCAGCCTGCGGTAGGTTTAAGGGCGGCGGTTATTTGGGTTATGGTCATAGGCTCGCTTTCCCAGAGGAGGGAGAGTATTTTCCATTCGGAGTCGGAGAGTTTGGGGGATTTCATAGGACATGCTCCTTTTTTAGGGATTAGAAGTTAGAGGTTAGAGGTTAGAAAGCTGCTGCTGTACGTGTTTATATGCAGTCGACATTTGTCAAGCTTCTATTTGTTGTTCTCATTATAGCACAACGGTCTACAAATGTCAAGCGATTTTTGAAAAAATTTTTAGGAAATTTTCGTCAGGAGGAATGTCCGGCTGAAAAATCCCGTGGGGAACGGATTTAGCGGGAGAACGGCGAGGGTAAAGTAAATTTTAAAGGAGTTTTGATATGGTGGAATTGCACAGGGCATATTGCATAAAGCTAACTGATGCTCTTTGTGCAAAGGGACGAAAAATTTATAAAGTGAATATAATTTGCACAAAGCTATTGACAAAATAGGAAATGAATGGTATAATGGAATAAGAAGCAAGAGGGTATGGCGAAGTGCGTGGTGCGAGGGGCGAGGTGCAAAAGGTGAAGCGCAAAGAGGTAGTGCGAGGGGTGGAGCGAAAAAGGTAAAGTGAGCGGAAGAGGAAAGAGAATAAATGGCGTAACGCAACAAGCAAGTACAAAGAGAGGTTTGCGGCAAGCAAAAATGTTCGTCGAAATTTAAGTCGAGCCGATTCCAGCCTCTAGCCTCTAACCTCTAGCCCCTAATAGCAAAATAAACAAAAATTCCTTAATAAATTTTTCACTTTGAACAGAGGAAAAAGTATGTACATTTGTATTGAAATATGTTATAATATTTTTGAGACGGCGAAAATGCTTTACAGAGAAATAAACAGAGTATTTTCGGGTCGGCGGACTTTAAAGTTCAGCACTTCAGTCCGATGAAAGGCAACGAACGAAAGGAGAACACAGACGCAAAATGGAGGATATAAACGAATTTTTGATAGACAAGAGGACCGAGGATCGGTTCAACAGGCTTTTTGCCGGTGCGCTTAAGAAAAATAAATACACGGCGCAGAAGCGATCCAAGGATTATTATACAGTTTCGGACGGGGCGGAGTCGCTGGGGTTCGATATTTCCGAGGAGAAATTCAACTATGCAAAAAGCCGGGATCCGGAGTGGGTTCAGAGGCTGCTTGAAAGGGTGACGAGGGAGTTTTACATACTGTCAAGACTGGTGAGTTTTACCAACGGGCAGGAGTTTATCAGGTACACCATAATGAGGGGGGAAGAGGTCGGCAGGGATATGATAGCGGAGGACTTTATGGGGGGGCTGAAAAAGGTGGTCTGCTACACGGGAGATGACGTTAAGGCGAGGCATATCGGGGAGGAGTACATAAAAAAGTGGGACGTACCCAAAGAGGTGCTTTTTTCGGTGGCAGACAGGAATATGTGCAGGCTGCTGAGGAAGACGGCGTTTACGGAAAGCGTTATGAGCGACGGATCAAGGTCGGTGCGGTGTCTGGATTTCAAGGCGGAGGGGAACGATTTTACGGTGGCATTGATGATGTGTGCGGATTTTCGGAGCTATATTTCCGCAAGGCTCAGCCCGAAGTTTCTGGTGGCAGTGCCGTCGAAGGACACCATTATCGTTATGAGCGAGGTCACCAATGATGTGGTGGAACGGCTGGGGACGGCCATAGTGAGCGAGTTCCGCTTTGCGTCACGTCCGCTGACAACGGATATTTTCCTGTATTCCTCGGCGGGGGTTGAGGTTGCGGGGCATTTTGCGGAAACGGACGGGTAGACAGTGCCGTGCTGCTGTATTCCCCGCCTTCGGCGGGGAATACAGCTTGAAATAAAATGTGCGAAAAGAGGACAGCAAGGGAAATGCAAGAGATCGTATTTCTCGGTGTGAGGAAAACTCACACATTTCTTGCCTCTTAATTTCTTGCAGCGGAGGACTTTAACAATGAGAAAAATGAAACAGGAAACAAAGAAAAATATTTTAAGGGTGTTTATACTGATACTGGCGGTGCTGATGATACTGGGGATCGTGATGATGGCGTTTGCGGGGGCGGTGTCGGCGGAAGAGGGGGACGTGGTGGTGACGGAGTTTGAGACGGGTAAGCTGTCCGCCGCCATTGAAGAGGCGAAAGACGGAGCCGACCTTAACAATGTAAAGAATATAGCCGTTTCCGGAGGGGTTCTCAACGAGGCGGACTATGGGGCGATATGCGGTTACCCGAATGTGGAATATCTGGAGCTGGCGGGCTGCGAGACGGAAGGGGGCGTTATCCCCGACAATGCCATGGCAAGCCGCAATCAGCTGACTTACATAAGTCTGCCGAAAAATACGGTGACCATAGGGTCAAGAGCTTTTTCGGGGAACAGGAATCTGCTGAAAGTTTCCATGCCGTCCACGGTTCGGCATATAGGCGAATATGCTTTCGAGGGCTGCGAAAAGGTTGAGGAATTTGTCGTCCCTGCGGAGCTGGAGACTCTTGGTGCGGGGGCGTTTTCCGACTGCAAGGCGTTAAAGAGCTTTGCGCTGCCCGAGGCTATCACGGCAATTCCCGACAATTGTTTTGCCAAGTGCAGTCTTACCGAGCTGCATCTGGGTCCGCAGGTGAAGAGCATAGGAAACGGTGCGTTTTCCGACTGCCACAGTCTGACGGATATTTATTTTTACGGGGACGAGCCTTTTTCCGCAAGCGAAGGGTGTTTTCAGAATCTTAAAGTTACCGTTCATCTGTACGGAGACAAAGAAGGATTTGAGGGATTGGAGAACAATTTTGTCACCGTGGCTTACGACATGAGCGAGGACAGCGAATATATCCCGCCCAAATCGGAAAATCCGGTAACCGTTGAGACGGAGACCGGCAGCGGTGACGATGACGTGACCGAGGAAGAGGAAATTGAGGTTACAAAAAAGTCCGACGATAAGAGCGATGACGAGGGGGACGGTGACAAAGGTGAAAAAGAGGACAAGACCGAAACGGCGGCGGCTCAGCCTGCGGCTGCTTCGGCGGATTCAAACAGCGGCGGCGGGTTCAGTACCGTTTCGGTCATAGTCATAGCCGTTCTTTGCGTTGTTGTGGGTGTATTGGCGGCGCTGCTGGCGGTGAAGAAAAAATAGTTAATAGTTAATAATTAATAGTTAAGGTAAGCGACCTTTTCTCTTGGGGTCGGTATGCGAGGGTCAAAAATAACGGGAAATAGGGCAAGTTAATTTCTTGCTGCCGATAACATAATAAAAAGCAAATAAATTATAAGGAGGACAGGGCAGGGTAAAGCATTACGGGCAAGTTAATTCTTGCCTCTTGCCTGGTGTGAACTGCGGCTCACACATTTCTTGCCCCCGATAGCATGGAAAACAACAGGAACGAAAAAATAGCGGCTTTGGCGGAAAGCGTGGAAAAGGTAATTGTTGGAAAAAGGGAAGCTGTGGAGCTGGTCATTGCGGCTATGCTCACGGGGGGGCATGTGCTTATCGAAGATGTGCCGGGGGTGGGGAAGACACAGCTTGTGTCGTCATTGGCAAGGTCCTGCGGGGGGGAGTTCGGGCGTTTGCAGCTTACTCCCGACGTTATGCCCACGGATATTACCGGGTTTACCATGATAAACACCTCCACGGGCGGGCAGGAGTTCCGCAAAGGAGCGGCATTCTGCAACTTCCTGCTGGCGGACGAGATAAACAGGGCAAGTCCCAAGTCCCAGTCGGCATTGCTGGAGATAATGGAAGAGGGACAGGTGAGCATTGACGGGACTACCTATCCCTTGCCCCGTCCGTTTATGGTACTGGCGACCCAGAATCCCGTGGAGACCTACGGCACGTATCATCTCCCGGAAGCACAGATGGACAGGTTTGTGATGAAACTTTCCATAGGCTATCCCGCTCCCCGTGATGAGATTGATATTATGGAGAGAAACGAGAAGAGCGTTTCCCCGAAAAATCTGGAAGAGGTAATAAGCTGCGGAGACATAGAGGAACTGAAAGAAAAGGTAAAGCTCGTTCGCTGCGGCGATAATCTGCGGGAATATATAGTAAACATTGTAAATGCCACAAGAAATGCGGACTACATTCGTTTGGGGGTAAGCCCCAGAGGAAGCATTGCACTGTACAAAACGGCTAAGGCTTATGCTATGATAATGGGACGGGGATATGTTATCCCGGACGATATAAAGAAACTTGCGCCTTATGTGTTGGCTCACAGGATAATACTCACCCCGAAAGGAAAGTCCGCTGTGGGCAGTCCGGAGGGGGCGGTGCAGAGGGTGCTGGAGTCGGTTGCGGTTCCCGTGGAGTAGAGGCTAGAGGTAAGAACGTGAACTTCGTTCACGCCAGAGGCTGGAGAAGTTACAGATTAAGATATTTTCCCCGCCTACAATGGGCAAGTATGCCCGGGAAAATACCGCCTTACCTTTGATGTAAACAAAGCTCACATATCTCTTGCCTCTTGAAGGGTGGTGCGGCAAATTGTCAAAATTCAAGCGGATATTCGGGGGGGTTGTCAATTATCTGGCGGCGGTGGGGCTGGCGTTGGTGTTTGCGCTGTTTTTAAGCGGCAGGGTGGGGTGGTTTCTGGTGCTGGCGTTTCTGTGCGCTCCGGTGCTGTCGCTGCTGCTGACGGTGATATTCAGGGACAGGATATATGTGCGGGTGGAATGCGGAACAAGTGCACTGTGCAAGGGAGACGAGTGCGAGGCTGTTGTGACGGTGATAAACGGCTGTTTCCTGCCCACGCCCCCTGTGATGATAGAGGCTGCGGGGGACGCAAGGACGGTCTGCGGAGAGAAAAGTTTCTCACTGTCGGTGATGCCCTTTTCAAGCGAAAGTTTCGGGATAAAATACAGGGCGAAAATATGCGGCGTTTCGGCTGTGGGGATAAAGGATATACGGCTGACGGACTATTTCGGGCTTATGAACTTCGGGATAAAGGGCATTGACGAAAGCGAGCTTATGAGGGAAATTGCCATAATCCCCGATATTGCGGAGATAAAGCCCAACGACGGCGTTATACGGCAGGCTATGGAGATGTCCGCTCTGGCGGACGACAGCGAGGACACGGCGGAAAGCCCCATAACGGGATTCGGGGGATTCCCCGGCTATGACAGCAGGGAATATATTCCCGGCGATCCGCTCAAAAGGATAAACTGGAAGCAGTCGGCAAAGAGGAGGAAGCTGCTTGTAAGGCTGGACGATGAGACGGCTTGTTCATCGGTGTCTGTAGTCCTTGACAGCGTTTTTGTAAGGGACAAGAGTATTATCCCCGCTCTTATGGGAAATGATGAGCTTGACACGGCGGCAGAGGGAGAGATTTTCCCTTTGGCGGAGCAGTATGCGGCGGAGCGGGCGTTGGGGGCGGCGCAGGTGTTTTTGCGGCAGAATTATTCGGTGACCTTTTACATGATGGGAAGCGGCGGGTGGCAAAGCTACACGGCAAGTGACGAAAGCGACCTTACGGCTTTGAGAACCGACTTAAGCTCCTATGTTTTCTCGGAAACAAGGGATATACCGAGGTTTCCGGCTGCGGAGCTTACGGAAGGAAAAGGGTCGGTGTCGGTCTGCTGCACGCCTTATTTTGACAGCGAGCTGTACGGGCTGCTTAAGGAATACAGCGGAGAGGGCGGAAAAGGCTCGCTGCAAACGGCGGTTATGGCTGCGGCTGTGTGCGATGAGGCGAAAAACGGAGACGGTGTTACAAAGGGAGGCGGCAGGGTTGACGGCTGATATTTCGGGCACAGGCGTTAAAGGAAATGAAAAAACAGGGGCGTTCGTAAAAAAACATCTGCGGCTGATACTTCCCTTTATGCTGACGGTCGTACTGGGGGTGTCGCTGTATTCGGTGTATCAGGTGGACGCTGTTTCCCTGTGGACGGCGGGGATAATACTTATGACCGCCGCTGTATTTGCACTGTGCGAGTTTATCAACAAGCATCATCTGATAGGCGGGATAATTCTGACATTCTTGATATTCGGGGCTTTGCGGCTGTTTTTCGGGCTGGTTTTCGGCAGCGACTACGGGGAGACTTTTCAGAAATGGTTTCTTACCGGAGCGGATCAGATCGAGACAAAGTTTGAGTATCTGCTGGCTCTGATGATAAGCCTTATCCCTTTTTTCGGAGTGGTGGTTTACTATTTCACCAACGTATTGTACAGAATGTCATTTTTAACGCTGGTGAGCCTTATTCCCTGCGCTGTTTATGTAAAGGTGCTGTCGGAGATTGACAATGTTTTCATATGCCTGATAGCTATACTTAATGTGGCTGTGCTGATGATGAACGTCAGACTGGAGAGGGGGAAAAACAGGCGGGAGATTGGGCAGCGTGCGTCTCTGCTGTCGGCGTGCGTATTTACCTTTGCGCTGCTGGTAATATCAACGGCTGTCCCCAAAGAGAATGACGCAAGATATTATGACAGGTTTGAGGAGCTGTTCATGGATTCGGGGTTTACGGTGCAGATAGACGAAAACTTTTCCCTGTTCAGCGATATTTCGGGAAATGCGGACAGCTTCAGGAATTTTTCCAACAGGAGAATGTATACCCTTTACGGAGACAACGTACCCTATTTCAAGCGGCAGACCTTTGACAATTACGATTTTGACCTTGACGCCTGGACGGCTCTCCAATATTATTCCGAGCCTGCTTACACCGGCAGTCAATGGACGAATGTCACCAAAAACTTAAGCCTGGGCGATTTACGCAGTGCCATGATAAAGGCGGGCGAGCTTGACAGCGGGTTTATCGGGAAATACGGCTTGGAGCGGCTGACGGGTTTCGAGAATTTCAGGGACGAGGTAAAGGAGGTTTTCGTTCAGTGCGAGGATTTCGGGGCGGTGTACTTTCTGTCCCCTGCGAGAGTAATGTATGTATCCTATGACAATTACAATACTCCCTCGGCTTATGTCACAAGGGGAGGCGTTGTGCGGACTTTGCGGGATATGCACCCGAAAACTCTGGGGTATACCGTGCTTTACCGTGACGAGTTCAATTCGAGGAATTACTGGTTTGAGCTTGGAGGAGCGGATTTTGACAGCGATACTTCAAAGGAAATGCTTCGGGAAATGGCGGAGATACTGGGGGAAGAGGAGCCGCTGACGGAAACGGTCAACGGATTTCTTTCCCAGCAGGAGGAGGCGGAGCGTTACAAAGAGATGACGGCGGAGAACACGGCTCTTATCCCCCAAAACATAAAAAATCTTGCGGAGGAGATAGCGGGGGGCTGCAGTTACGACTGGGAAAAGGCGAATGCTTTGCAGAATTATTTTATCAACGACGATTTTGTGTATGACCTGAATTACGCTGCAAGGGACAGCTCGCCGGAATATTTTCTGTTTGAGAGCAAAAGAGGGAGCTGCTCGGACTTTGCCTCGGCGTTTGCGCTGATGGCACGTTCACTGGGGCTTACGGTAAGATATGCGGAGGGGTACAGCCCGGATATTACAAGCAGGGAAGGGGTATTTGTAATAAAGGACAGCTGCTCTCATGCGTATCCGGAGGTGTTTATACAGAATATGGGGTGGGCGGTGTTCGAGCCTACGGTGCCGTCGGATTACAATAACGCCGGGGCGGACGACGGACTTGGGGGAGGCATTTCCATTGATTATGACATGATGTTTGTAATGTGCATTATCGGGGGGCGGTTCTGATACTGGTGCTGGCGGCGGTGCTGCTTTTGCCTGTGATAAACGAAAAGGCATACATCAGAAAGGCGATGGCGGCAGAGCCGGGGAAATGTGCGGGGCTGCTGTACAGGCGGATAATAAGCCACATTGGGGCAAAGATGCTGCGGCATGGGGAAAGCCTTACGCCAAATGAGGCAAGGGGGATCGTGAAAGACAAGACGGGGTATGATATGGGAGAGCTGACGAAGGCTGTGGAGATGTATTCCTACGGCGGGGAAGACCCGGAGGGGAGCAAGGAGCGGTTCAGGGACGTTTTCTTTGGCGTGAAGTCGGCGGCGGAGGAATACCGTCGGGAGAAAAACAGGGAGGACAGGAGGAAGATGCGGGAGATGCGGCAGGGCAGCAGGAAAGGGTGAGCAAAGCTCACACGAGAGGCAGGATTTAATCTGCGAGGGCGGATGTGTTAAATGCAAAAGTTCGGAAAGTTCAAAAATATCTGCGCTGTCCGACGAAAAATTTAAAAGTAATTCAAAGTGTTTGCTTGAATTATGGAAAATGATAAAATACTACTGTATAAACGGAATGAAAGGAAGATAATAAAATGAGCAAAATAAAATCGGCGGTAAGGAATTTGCGTCCTTTGGGGCAGTGCGCGGTGATAACCGGGGCAAGTTCGGGGCTGGGGGCGGAATTTGCAAGGCAGTTGGCGGCGCAGGGAGTCTTTCTGGTGCTGACGGGCAGGAACGAGCAGGCTCTCAAAGCGTTGGCGGCGCAGATAGGCTCGGAAGACTGCGTTATAATTCCCGCCGACCTTTCCAAAACGAAAGAGTGCATTGACTTTTACGCCAAGGCCAAGAAATACAAACCGGATATTCTCATAAACAATGCGGGCTTCGGGTTATACGGCAGCTTTACGTCGGCAAGCCTTTCAAAGGAACTGGAGCTTATAGATGTGAACATAAAGGCTATGCACATACTGTTTAAGCTCTTTCTCCGTGACTTTGTGAAACAGGACAGGGGGTATATCCTCAATGTGGGGTCGGTAGCGGGATTTATGCCGGGACCTCTTATGGCGGCGTATTATTCAAGCAAGGCGTATGTCATAAGGCAGACCCAAGCGGTGTATACGGAGCTGCGGCGGGCGAAAAGCAGGGTGAATGTGTCGGTGCTGTGTCCGGGGCCTGTGGATACGGAGTTTAACAGGCGGGCGGGGATAACGGGCTTTTTCAAGGGGATAACCGCAAAGCAGTGCGTAAGCTGTGCTTTGAGCGGAATGCGGAAAAGACAGCTGACAATCACGCCTACGGTAAAGGTGACGGCAATTGCGGTGCTGAGCAAGGTGTTCCCTGCGAAGATAGGGTCTTACTGTGCGTATCTTGTGCAGAAGGGGAAGCAGAGGATAGAGGAGTAATGAACAGGTGTTTGCGTTTGTGCCGCAAAAGTGTAAAATTTAAAACATAGTTTTAAAAAAATTGACAGCAACGGGGAAAGTAAAGTGCGGTTGAATATATATATATACTCCCGCCGTGAGAGTTTGTCGGCGGACAATTGAAAGGAGAACTTGTATGGATAATTTGGAGTTGTTCGGACGAATGCTGATGAAAGAGGATTGTAAAATTTATATGAACAACGCACCCTTTGGGAAAATCGGTATATAATAATTCCGAAAAATGTTTTAGGTTTGTGAAAGGAGGATAAAAAACATGTACGGCTATCCTTGGTATGATGTTATAGTGGTGGGCAGCGGCCCTGCTGGGCTGACGGCGGCTTCTTTCTGCGCAAGAGGGGGGCTGAAAACGGCTATGATAGAGATAATGCCGGAAAGCGGCGGGCAGATGGTATTTACGGATATAGTGGATAATTACCCGGGACTGGGTGAGGTAAAGGGAGTTGAGATAGGGCTTAAAATGAGGGAATGGGCGAAAAAGACGGGGGTGGTATTCCACAGGGGACAGGCTACCCGAATTGAGACGGATTATGCTCCGGGAATGATGAGACTGCTGACGGGAGCTGTCCCCTACAAGGGCAGGTCGATAATATGGGCGGCAGGAGGTCATCACAAGCATTTGGGGATAGATAAGGAAGAGGATATGATAGGCAGGGGCGTCTCCTACTGCGCCACCTGCGACGGCGTTTTCTACAGGGGGAAGAGTGCGGTGGTCATCGGCGGCGGCAATTCGGCGTTAAGATATGCGCTGTATCTGTCGAACATATGCAAGCGGGTCGTGATAGTTCACAGGCGGAAGGAATTTACCGGACAGAGGCAGCTGCTTGAAAAATGCGAGGCGGCGGAGAATATCGAGATAGTCCGTGGAGCGGTATGCCAAGAGATATACGGAGAGAAAAAGGTATCGGGCGTGGGGCTGATAATGGGTAACGGCGTTGGGAAGTACATTCAGTGTGACGGATTGTTCATTGCCATAGGCTCGTACCCTGCATCGGACGTTTTGCAGGGGATATGCGAACTTGACGAAAAGGGCTATGTTATAGCGGGAGAGGACTGCGTTACATCTGCGCCGGGGATATTTGCGGCGGGAGACGTGCGGACGAAAAATTTCCGTCAGATAATCACGGCGGCGGCAGACGGCGCAAATGCGGCAAGGTCGGCGGAATTGTATTTGCTGGAGCATGAATATAGGGAAGAGTAATTTAAGGCTTAAGGCAATACCGATTAAATTGGATATAAATTATTTGTAAATTCCAAAAATCCTTATGTTAGGCGGTTTTTCTCCCGCCTTCGGCGGGAGAAAAACCTTAAATCGGTAATTCCTTAATTAAGCTATTCCCCGCCTATGACGGAGAATAATCCGAGAAATAAAGGTGGTTTTATAAAAATGTCAAAGGAATATGAAAAACTGGAAAAATGCTTGGAAGTATTCAAAAGCAAAATCGATTTCAAGCCGGATATTGCCCTTGTTCTGGGGTCGGGGCTGGGAGCGTTTGCGGACGGGGCGGAGATCGTCGGGACTCTCGGTTACGGCGAACTGCCGGGGTTTCCCATGTCAACGGTAGAGGGGCATAAGGGGAGGTTTGTATTCGGTTATGTGAATGCGGGGGAG
>JAMOZU010000269.1 GCA_023667745.1 Ruminococcus sp. | reverse complement strand
GCCTTTATAACGCCCCGGTCGGCTTTTCCCCGATACATCTGCACTTTCGTCCGCCCGTGAACAGACACGGCAGCCGCCCCCGCCGATTCCATTGCCGCCGCAAATTCCGGGGCGTTGATATGCTCCCCGTCCCAGCCGGCACGTATCTTCACCGTCACGGGAACATCGGAGTTTTTCACCGCCTCCCGCACTATGCGGTAAGCCCTGTCGATATCCTTCATCAGCGCACTCCCTGCACCGTTTCCCGCTATTTTCGGCACGGGACAGCCCATGTTTATATCGAGAATGTCCGGCTTGTATTTCATCAGCAGACCTGCCGCCCTGCCCATGTAAACCTCGTCTTCACCGAAAATTTGCAGCGCATAGGGACGTTCACGGTCATCAACGGTGCAAAGTTCCTCTGTTTTTCGGTCATTGTAGCAAAGCCCTTTTGCGGAGATCATCTCCGACACCAAGAACGCTGCCCCCATTTGTTTGCAGACGAGCCTGTAAGCCCTGTCCGCCACGGATGCCATAGGTGCAAGAGCCGCTTTCCCCTGTATTGTTACATTGCCTATTTTCATTTGAAAAAACACCACCATGTTAAGCGGTTTTTCTCCCGCCTGCGGCAGGAGAAAAAACCTTAAAAAAGCCTTAAAACGGCATAAGATTCATTGCAAGATACGCCTTTGCGATGCGGGTCTCGCTGCCGTCCTTTATAACGCTTATGTGACGGCCGTCGGACACCGCAAGAGTACCGTCCGGACAGACTGTATAGTCCAGCACGCCCTTTTTTACAACCGTCTCCTCGCCGTCCGCCTCGATTTTCAGCAGTACTCTTGACAGGGGCATAAGCCCCGCCGTATCGTCCTCGTTCTTCCGCTTTTTGGCGTTCTCCTCGGCTTTTATTATGTTGCCGTCGATGATGATGTCCTTTTGGCTGCGCTGTTTTGCCCGCATAAATCCGGGGCCGTTATCCCCGCCGCTTTTCAGCGATTCACCGCCCCAGATTGTACACACATAGTTGAGCCACCCCAAAAATCCCTTGATAACACGGTAAGGGAACAGAATAATATCGGAAAATTTTACCGAATTATCGGGTTTTTCGCCGCCGTATGGCTGACGAATGCAGTAGACGTTCCCCATGCTGTCGTCCTTTATTTTAAGGTAATCGTACTTTTCATCGCTTAGTATCTCTTTCATTTCCCCCGCCTTGATGTCAAGATACGCCCCTGCTCTGGGCGATACCGCCCCTATGCCGCCATACTCGTTGCGGGCGTTGCCTGCGGAGGAAAAATATATCCTGTCCGGGACGCTCCTGCTCCACCATGGGTTTTCCTCCACAGTGTCGCCGTCGGTGTATTCGGTGTAGGCGGAGGAAGGCGGGGTCAGTACGGCAATGTGCAGTTCTCCCGCTCCATGCCCCATGCTCACAGCCATTCTGCCGTTCATGCAGTCGAATGCCCCCAGATTAAGCTCGTTGCTTGAAAGTATCAGACCCTCGCTGTCGTCGGTGCGCTCGAAAGTGCGGTGATAAAGGGAAGCGGCGGCGTCAAGTGTAATGCCGTAAATAAGCCTGTCCCCGTTTACGGCAAGCCCGTTTATTTGGACCGGGATGTTTTCCGGGTCTTCCGAAGGGATATCCATTCCCATAAAAGCCGCTCCCTTGCCCGTTTTCTTCCAGTCGTTCCTGCGGCGTATGCTTTCGAGGGTCTCCTTGTATTTTACCAGCTTGCCGCAGGTTATTTCGGTTTTTGCATGCCCTTCAAGTTTATATATTTTGTTTTCGGATGTATAGAATATGTTCATAGTTTATCTTTCCTTTATAAATTGTGTTTGACGGCTTTAAGAGGCAAGAGGCGAGAAGCAAGAAGCAAGAAATGCAACTTTTGCCGTTGATGTTAATTTTATGTTTGCTGTACGCAAAGGAAGCTGACTACTGCCTCCTGCATTCCACTGCAGCCCAGCCCTCGGATTCCCGTACCGTAACGACCGCAAAGCCCTGTTCCTTGAGACAATCGGTCACCTCATCGGCTCTTTCGGTGATGATACCGGAGACTATAACTATGCCGTCTTCTTTCAGGAAACCTTTGAACAGTCCGGACATGGCAATGATAACGTCCGCTACGATATTGGCGGTGATAATGTCAAAGCCTCCGCCTATCTCCTGCCGCAGCCGCTCATCTGTGATGATATTGCCGCAATGGGTGATGTATTTTTCAGGCGGTATACGGTTTTTCTCCGCATTTTCACGGGCGGTGTTCACGCTGTTAAGGTCAATATCCGCAGCCGCCGCACTGTCCGCCCCCAACAAAAGAGCCGCAATGGACAGTATACCGCTGCCGCAGCCTATGTCAAGCACCCTTGCCCCCGGCTGAACGGTTTTCTCCAGAAGCTCCAGTACAAGGCGGGTGGTATTGTGCTGACCCGTGCCGAAAGATGAGGCGGGGTCTATCTCCAAAACCGTCCTGCCGCTGCCCTCGTATGTTTCCCACGAGGGCTTCACAAGCAGCCTGCTGCCTATTTCAATGGGCTTGAAATACTGCTTCCAGTTGTTAGCCCAGTCCTCTTCCTTTACGTTTGAAAGGGAAACTTCAAGCCTGCCGAATCTGCCCTCTTTATCCATGCTTTTAAGCTCCGCCGTTCCACTGCGCACCATAGCCAGCATATCCGCTCCCTGCGAATTGTCCGCCAGGTAAAAAGTTACCGTGGTCTCGCAGTTTTTCAAATTCATCAGGTCATCGTCGATATAGTCCCAGTTGGCGGACTTGTCGCTGAGAAATTCCTCGAAGTCCTTCGAGTCTTTGATGACGAATCCCGTTACCCCCACATTCAGCAGCCTGCCGCAGACAGGCTCTATCCCTTCCGTTGAAGTAAAAATGCTTACCTCTGTCCAGTTCATTTTACATATCCCCTTTTTTTATACAGAGAAATTCAATTCTATTGTGCAACTTGTACCGTTTCAAATTTAAACTGCCATTTACATTATACCACATTATGAGAGCAATTGCAAGGGGTAATTTTTTTTACGGCTTTACAGCAGCCTTCAACACTCCCAGCACTTTTATCAAAGCCTTTTTTCCTCCGGCGAAAGTTCGGCTATGGTCTCCGGAAGACGCTGATCCTCCGGCGGCAGGTCGCCTTTGGAAAGCCCTCTTTTGTTGTTGGAAAGCCCCGCTATATAGTCAAGGCTGACATTGTAGTATTTTGCCGGCAATATCGCCCGTTCAAAGGAAATTTCGCTGCTGCCCTTTTCGTAAACGGCGTAATACTGGCAGGGAGTCCCCAGATATTCGGCTGCCTGCCGCTGGGTCTTGTCGCTGTCCTCCCGCAGGTCTCGTATTCTCGGATAGTGTGCCATAGTTTATCTTGCCTCCTCCATAAATAATATAACATTTATCATTGGTATCTCTTGACAAATCCAATATATTGTGTTAATATTAATAGACCAAATGGATATATTGTACGCAGAGAGGAAGATCTATGAAAGGAAAGCGGCTGAAAATATTTGCGGCATTTGTTTTATTTACCGTGACCTTTTCGGGCTGCGGATATTACGAGCAGCAGGGCGGCATGATTCAATGAGGGATTTGTATTATTTTCTGTCAGCCAAGATAGGGTTTGCCGATGCAAACATAATATTTATTTTTGCGGTCTGTTTTTTCGGACCGTTTTTCTCTTCTTTTGTCAAGACTTTTGTGGCGGTGTTGCCATAGTACATTCTCTGCGGCACACCTTTGCCGCTGCTTTATTTTTAAAAGGCGAGAACATAAAAGTTCTTTCGGAACTGTTCGGGCATTCGGACGTTGGAACTACTGTAATCCCCATACGGACACACACACCAAAGCAGTTAAATTTCGATTCCGCTGACAACAGGATTGCCGCCTATTTTAGCGGCAATTCCGTTTTCATACAAGATAACCTAATTCCAAAGCGGAAGACGATAAACAGACTTTAATTCTGCAAAATAATTTTCATTTTAATATTTCTCTAACAACTCTCAAACATTTCTCAAATATT
>JAMOZU010000268.1 GCA_023667745.1 Ruminococcus sp. | reverse complement strand
CCCCCGTTTCCATAACAAGGGAACTCTCTTTGAGAGTCCGCACCTGCCCTAAATTCACAATATACGAACGGTGACAGTGAATAAACCCCGGCAGTCCCTCAAATTCCTTTATGCTCATACAGCACATCAGCCGGCTCTTATCCTCAAGACTTACACAGCACTTTCTCCCGAACGCCTCTATGCAGACTATGCCGTTTACCGGAATGTGCCGCACTCCCTCTTCCGTCGTAACCGCCGTCTCTTTCGGGCGTTCCCTGTTTGCGGCGTATCTATCCAGCACCCCGAACAGCTTTTCCCTGTCAACGGGTTTAAGGAGATAGTGCAGTGCTTCCACGTCGTAACCCTCGTTCATATAATCGGAAAATCCCGTAATAAACACTATCGGCAGCATATCCCCCTTGCTGCGGAGCTTTTTTGCAAGCTCCATGCCGCTTATCCCTTTCATCTCAATGTCAAGCAGCAGCAGACCGCAGGGACGGTCGGGATAAAGAAAAAGAAACTGCCCGCCGCTTTCGTATTCCGCAATATTTACGCCGAAAGGCTTATGCTCCGCCCATTCGCAAACCAACTTCCTCAAATTTTTAACCTGTTCCTCGTCGTCGTCGCACAAGGCTATGTTTATCTGCATTTTCTTCACCCTCCGTTTTATCGGGATTTTGTCAATTCGTATATATCATCGGCATACTGACCGCAAAGCAAATAAATACCGTACCTTCTTTAGTCTATCACAGCAAAAAGATAAATTTGCGGATTTTATTTAAATATTGTGTAAATATTTTATCAAGTGAATGAACATTTAAAATTCTGTAAATACCGTGCCGGCTTCTATCAATATTTCAATAAAACAGCGGAACAAGATTCGCTTCTCCAATTCAAAAAATTTTTATAAAGTTTTCAAAAAAATATTGCAATCCGGGGAAAAATATGGTATAATTATAAAAGATAAATAATGAACAAGTGTACAAGAGGGATAGAATGAACATTTTTTTCACCCGCCACGGGGAGACCAAATGGAACAGCCGCAATATTATCTGCGGCGTTACGGATATTGACCTGTCCCCCAAGGGCGAGGAGCAGGCAAAAGCTCTGGGGGAGCTTATAAAGTCCCGCTCTTTGGGAATTTCCCGAATAATCACATCTCCCATGAAAAGAGCGGTCCATACATCGGAGATAATCTCCCGTGTCACCGGCATTCCCGTAACCGACAGGGAAAACGCACTGCGGGAATGGGATTACGGCGAGTATGAGGGCAAGCCGAGAGACGTGCAGGGATTCCGGGAAAACAAGATCGAGTTCGGCTGCCGCATGCCCGGCGGCGAATCGGTATTTGACCTGGTGAACAGAGTCTACGGGTTTCTCAACGAATGTCCCGAAAAATACGGCGGCGAGAATATCCTCCTTGTCTGCCACGGCGGCGTATGCAGAGTTACGGAAACCTATTACAGAGATATGACCCGCAGGGAATTTTCCGAATTTTTCATGGGCAACTGCGAGCTGCGGGGATTCACCGCCGAAAGCAAAGAGAAAATTTTAATATGACCATCGCAAACGGCTTTGACCGTAAAAATAAAATACGGGCGCAGGAAAATAATGCAAGGCTCTTGTCTCACGATGTGAGCTTGCCTCACATATTTCTTGCACCCGACAAAGGGAGTTAATAATTATGATCCAGTCACTTAACGGAACATGGCGTCTTTTCCCCGCCGACAGTTCGGGAAGATACGATATTCCCGCAGAGATCCCCGGGACGTTTTACGGGGCTATGATCAAGGAAAAACTCATGGATAACCCCTATTACGGGGAAAACGAGCTGACGGCCGAACCTTTGAGCCGTGACAGTTGCGTTTTTGACCGCCGCTTCGACCTTGAAGAGGAAATGACGGGTTCGGATAAATTTCTCCTGAAATTCTACGGCATAGATACCCTTTCGGAAATTATCCTCAACGGCATTCCCGTGGGAAACACCGACAATATGCACAGGGAATATGTCTTTGACGTTACGGATATTATACGCCCCTCCGGCAACAGGCTTATGGTGGCTATTATGTCCCCTACCATGTTCATTGAGGAGCGCAATGCCGCAGAGCCTCTCTGGGGAGTGTCCTCCACCGTGGCAGGCTACCCGCATATCCGAAAGGCTCATTATATGTTCGGCTGGGACTGGGGACCGAAGCTCCCGGATATGGGAATATGGCGTGACGTGGAGCTGATAGGCGTTAAAGGCGGTCTTATCGACAGTCTCCATGCGGTGCAGGATCATGAAAAAGTTTCCGAGGGAATTGTTGCAATTGACCTTGAAATAGTCCTGTCGGATATCACCGCCGAAAATCTGAAGGTAAACGTTATCCTTACCGACCCCGACGGGAACGCCGCCATTGTTGCCGAAAGTTTTGCCCATGAGGAAAAGAAAAAGCACATCGCATTCAAAATAGAAAACGCAAAACTGTGGTATCCCAGAGGCTACGGCGAGCAGCACCTTTACAATATAAAAGCTGTCCTTATAAATGAGGACACGGAGGAAGAATGCCACATCCGTGAAATGAAGATAGGTCTGCGGACGGTGACCGTCTCCCGTGAGTCCCTTGAAATGCGGGACGAGCCGGGTGAGGAATTTGCAGTGACGGTCAACGGCATGAAGATATTTGCCATGGGCGCAAACTATGTCCCGGAAAATCAGCTGCTGGGGCGGCGGAGCAGGGGAAAAACCGAAAAGCTCCTTAAACAGTGCTGCCTTGCCAATTTCAATATGATAAGAGTATGGGGCGGCGGCTTTTATCCCGACGATTATTTCTACGACCTTTGCGACGAAATGGGGTTGCTGGTATGGCAGGACTTTATGTTTGCATGCTCGGTGTACAAAGCCGACCGTGACTTCTGTGAGACGGTAAAGCGGGAGGTCATAGACAATGTAAAGCGCATACGCAATCACCCCTGCCTTGCCCTCTGGTGCGGCAACAACGAGATAGAATCCATGTGGCAGTACTGGGGGATAGACTCGCCCCCGGACTATAAAAAGGACTATCTGCGGCTTTTCGAGGTGCTTATCCCGAAGATACTCCATTTCTATGACCCTGTAACATTCTACTGGCCCTCTTCCCCCTCTTCCGGCGGCAGTTTTGCAGACAGCGGCAGCCTTGAAAAAGGAGACGCTCACTACTGGGCGGTATGGCACGATTTTAAGCCCTTTGAGGAATATTACAATTACAAATTCCGATTCTGCTCCGAGTTCGGTTTCGAGTCGCTGCCGTCGATAAAAACTATCCGAACTTTTGCGGAAAAAGGCGACCTTAACCTTTGCAGCCCCGTAATGGAGCTTCATCAGAAATGCGAGCAGGGGACGGAAAAGATAATGTATTACCTTGCGCAAATGTGCCATTATCCTTATGACATTGAGGGACTTATCTATGCAACGCAGCTTACTCAGGCGGAAGCGGTGCGGCTGAATGTGGAGAATATGCGTCGGAACAGAGGGGTGTGCATGGGATCGCTTTACTGGCAGGTAAACGACTCGAACCCTGTTATCTCTTGGTCTTCCATTGACTTTTTCCACCGCTGGAAAGCCCTTCACTATAAGGCAAAGCAGTTTTACGCCCCCGCTCTCCTGTCGGTTGACGGGCAAGACCCTGACAAACTGCGGCTGAATATCTCTTCCGAACGCACCGACGAGTTTACGGGCGTTATCCGCTGGCGCAGCCGTGACGCATACGGAAAGGTAATAGCCCAAGGATCGGAGGAATTTACCGTGCCGCCCCTGTCCGCAGGGTACTATATGACAATAACTCCCGAAGATTCGGGGATAACCCCCGATATGCGGGACAAGGCTTATATCGAGTATTCCCTTCTTGAAAAGGGCATACGCCTCAGCGGCGGGACATATATGTTCGTTGTTCCCAAAAAGTTCAGGTTCAAAAATCCCCGCCTTGCCTTTACAGTGTTTGAAGCGGGGAACAAATTCAAGATAGAGGCGGCGGCGGACGCTTTTGCCAAGGGAGTTTTCCTTGA
>JAMOZU010000267.1 GCA_023667745.1 Ruminococcus sp. | reverse complement strand
CGGACGGTAACGCAGTTATCTTCCAATGTATCGAAATCATAGGTTATGCAGTAGGGCGTGCCTATTTCGTCCTGACGGCGGTAACGCCTGCCTATCTGCCCCGCTTCGTCGTATTCCACGTTCCACTTTTTCGACAGCCTTGCATACAGTTCCAGAGACTGCTCTTTGAGCTTTTTGGTCAAGGGAAGAACGGCGGCTTTTACGGGAGCAAGTGCCGGGTGCAGATGCATTACCGTGCGGACATCTGCCTTGTCCCCCTCGCCTATTTCTTCCTCGTCGTACGCTTCGCAGATTATGGCAAGGAACAGCCGCTCAACGCCCAGGGACGGCTCTATTACATAGGGAATGTATTTCTCGTTGGTCTCCGGGTCGAAATATTCGAGACTTTTCCCGGAAACTTCCATATGGCGGGAAAGGTCGTAGTCGGTGCGGTCGGCAATGCCCCAAAGCTCCCCCCAGCCGAAGGGGAAGAGGTACTCGAAGTCGGTGGTAGCCTTGGAATAGAAGCTAAGTTCCTCCTTTGAGTGATCCCGCAGACGCAGGTTCTCCTCCTTTATTCCCAGCCCCAGCAGGAAATCGCGGCAGTAGCTCCGCCAATATGCGAACCACTCCAGATCGGTATCGGGCTTGCAGAAAAATTCCAGCTCCATCTGCTCGAACTCTCTTACACGGAAGATGAAATTGCCGGGGGTTATCTCGTTGCGGAAGGACTTGCCCACCTGCGCCACGCCGAAAGGTATCTTTTTGCGGGAGGTGCGCTGGATATTGTTGAAGTTGACGAATATCCCCTGAGCTGTTTCCGGGCGGAGATACAGCTCCGCCTTACTGTCCTCCGTAACGCCCTGAAAGGTCTTGAACATAAGGTTGAACTGGCGTATGGGGGTAAAGTTTTTCTTGCCGCACACCGGGCATTTGATGTCGTGGGACTCGATATACTCGCTCATTTTGTCGTTGTCCCAACCGGCGGTGTTTTCCTCCGACTGGCTCTCGATAAGCTGATCCGCTCTGTGGCGGGTCTTGCACTCTCGGCAGTCCATCAGCGGGTCGGAAAATCCGCCCAAGTGACCCGATGCCACCCATGTCTGGGGATTCATAAGTATCGCCGAATCCAGCCCCACGTTATAGGGGCTTTCCTGAACGAACTTTTTTCTCCAGGCGTTTTTGATATTGTTTTTCAGCTCAACTCCCAAAGGACCGAAATCCCATGTGTTGGCAAGTCCGCCGTATATCTCGCTTCCGGGGTAAACATATCCTCTCCCCTTGCACAAAGCGACTATCTTATCCATATTTTTTTCAGCAGCCATTTTTATAACTCCTTTGCTTTCGTGAGAATTTTCGTATAATGCAATTTCTATTATATTACATTTTCCGGGATTTGTCAATAGATATTTTTTTAACATTGGCGGGAGATGGGGTGAGGGGGAATATTATGCGTTTTCCGTTGACTTCCTTATTCTTATAATTTCCTTAATCCGGTCTTCGGGCAAACCGTAAGCATACATTGCGGCGATTACTTATTTCTCACATCTTCCTTAGCTCCCCCAAGAGCCGATGCTTCGTCATGGAGTGCTTTTTCACGGATACGGGCAAGTTCCCTGACACGCTCGTCTGCGCTCATGGTGTGAACTGTTTTTACAGTTGTCTGCGGCATAGCACACACTCCTTATAAACCGCTCAATGCTACAGAAATGTTGATCTGCTCTTCGGGAACTCCTGCTGTACGCAATGCTGCAATCAATTTGCTTTTAGCCTCATTTATTCCCTCAATTCTCCCTTCTTTTCTCCCCTCTTCTCTCCCCTCTTCCTTCGCCCCTCCAAGAGCCGACACTTCGTCATGGAGTGCCTTTTCCCGAATGCGGGCAAGTTCCCTGACACGCTCGTCTGCGCTCATGGTGTGGACTATTCCCACGGCTTTTTGTATTTCCGGTACGTTGGTTTGCTGCAGCATATCCAATTCCTCCTCGGTTTCCGCATTTATAAGATGAAGCCAAAGGCTCATGCGGTCGTTTTGGTCAAGCTGTCGGAGCTTTGTCAGCTCAAAAAAGTGAATGGAGCATTTGTCGGTAAGGGGAGTGTGCTTTGTTGTTTCCGTAAGAGTGTAATGGGAATGGTGGTCGGGGAACTCGGCGGGGTCAAAAAGGTTGAAGTTGAGGATATTGATGGTAATGGTTTGTTTTAAATCCTTGTATTCCTCGCCGCTTTTAAGTTCGCCGGAAAAGAGCCTTGCCCAATAGAATACCGCCCTGTCGGCAAAATTCCTGTGGCAGTTCATCTGCATTTCCACGTTTACTATCCTGTCATCCATGCGTATCTTCAGGTCAAGTCTGCTGAATTTTTCATCTGCGCTGTCGGGTATCACCTCGGTGTTAAGGACATTTATGCTCTGTATCGACTCCGTTGGTATCTCCAGCAGGCTTGCAACCAAATCCTGCAGAATATCCAGATTTTACTCGGTGGAAAAAATTTTCTTGAACACAACGTCAAGCTTGGGCTTTACAATTTCATTCGGCATAACCGTCAGCCTCCTCTCTTTTTTTATTATACCACATATTATCCCCTTTGTCAACGTATCTGCCGTATTTTTCGGGGAATCAATTTTGAAAAATACTGCGGCTTATAATGATATGCCCGAAAACAATTTCTTGAAAATATGCTTATTTTATAAAAATTGATTTCCCTGCGGATTTTTGCACGCCGCCCGGCGGCGGTATTCTTCGGCGGATTTTCGACCGCCGGTCACATTCGGGCGTTTTCCGGCGGGGATTGTTTCCGGGAATTGGAAAATTTTTGTAAACATACGGATAATTTTTGCGGCGGCAAAGTTCACCCGAAAGGGGAAATTATAACGCCGGCTTTACATATCGTTCACTTATGAAAAAGTCCGTTCCCAAAGGCGTTAAATGGGTTTAAGACTCAGCACGAAACGCAAATTTTAAGACAGTTGACAAAATTCTTGCCTTATGTTACAATTTACTCAGGATAAAGATAAACCAAAGAATAAAACCAAAGAAAAGACTCAAGACGACATTGATTTTCCAAAGGAGTTTTTAAAATGAGCGAAACCAACAAAATTGCCGTCTGCTTAAGCGAAAGGGAAAACGGGAAGGTAACAAAGCCGTTATCTTCACTGGGGTATGAATGCGTGGGCTTTGAGCCGGAGAGCCTGTCGCTGATAAGGACTATGATAACTCATACGCCCTGCGCTGTGATAGCGGACACGGAGAGGATATCGGCAGGGGAGCTTTCAAAGGCTCTTACGGTGCTTGACGAAGGCTGCCGTCCCCTGTGTATCGTGCTGGGAGAGGGGGAAGACAGTCCGCTGGCGGAGCTGGGAAGGATATGCTGCCTGTCCGCCCTGCCCGAAGTTTACACATTGAAGTCCCTTATCTCCGGCAGTCTTTCGGCAGGCGGCGTTGAAGATATATCCCCCGAACATCGGGAGACCGCCCCGTCCATGCGGGAAAAAGTATATTTCACAAATCACGTCATGGAGGACGGCATTACGAAAATAATCCGAAAAATAGGCATTCCCGCCAACATCAAAGGCTACAGATACATACGCACCGCAATAATGCTTGTAATGGACGACCCCGCTCTTCTGGAAAGCGTTACCAAAGAGCTTTATCCCCGTATAGCCCTGCGGCACGACGCCACTCCCGCAAGAGTCGAGCGGGCGATACGCCATGCCATAACAGTCGCATGGGACAGGGCGGAGGGAGACGAGGAATATTTAAGCGACCGTCTCCACTGCCGTGTGGATTTCAGCGGCCCGCGTCCCACCAATTCCGAACTTATCGCCCTTATCAGCGACAGTCTGCTGCTGGAAGCAAGAGGCAGAAAACAGCTTTTAGAGGTTAGAGGTTAGAGGACCGGAGGTTAGATTTTCTCTGTATTGCGTTAATATATCGGGGGTAGGGTGCATGTCAAAGAGGCAAGAGGCAAGAGGATAAACTTATACTAATCCCCATTAGAATTATGGAGATGAAGCCGCCGCAAAAACTTTCATA
>JAMOZU010000266.1:1249-4009 GCA_023667745.1 Ruminococcus sp. | reverse complement strand
ACCGTTCATCTGCCGCCGTCCAATTCTTCTCGGAGCTGTCAAGGTACGGCTCGTTATCCAAAGCTATCATCTTATCTTAACTCCTTTCAAAAGTTCGTCAAGCTCCGTTTCAAGCTCTTCGAGCTCGTTTTCCAGCCGGGACTTTTCGTCCTCTATTTCCATTATCCGCCTTGCCGTCTCTTCCATATCGTAGATGATACGCATTCCGAACTCGCAGTAAAGCCATGCTATCCGGCTTTTCCCCTCTGTCTCTCCGATACACGGGTGATATGTGTATACAAGCTCTATCGCCTTGTATTCCTCATAGGTCGGCGGCTTAACGCCTGCCGGGAGTTTGATTTCAAACTCATCTCTCAGCATGATTTTTCCTCTCCCTTCGTCCCCTCGATATACCTTACGAACGCCCTCCGGGGTATCTTGACATTCTTCCCGATAACTATCACCGGAAACCTTAGCTGCTCCGGAGCTTTCCTCGCCATCACATTGATATTGTACGGCGCACACCCAAGAACCCCGCTTACTTCCAGCGGCGTAAGCATTTCCTTGTCTATGACCTTTATCTCCTCAAAGGTCAATTTCTTTGAACGCATTTCTATGTACCTCCTCATATTTCTATCGGCTCAAAGCAGTTTGAGCCTTAAACTTCATAGCTTCCAGAAACCCGTCCATTCTTGCCGCCTGCTGACGTTTCACAGCCTCCGGCAGCTTCCTGTACATCTCCAGAATACACGCTTCTTCAACATCACGGGCAATCACTCCGCTGTTGTTGAGTACTTCAAAGGCACTGTTGATTTTTTCAACCATGTTTTTTTCCTCCTTTAACTGACTTTCGGAAATCTTACCGTAACATATTCCCCTTTTTCCCTTAATTTACGGAGCGTTCCCGCATCGTCCGTAAACTTCTCAATGTCCGCTATTCGCATGCAGACATCAATGGGAGCTGCTATGGTAGTAAACTGCGCATCTCCCTCTTGAATAACCTTTCCTTTGTCTTTCAGCACAAAAGACACATTCAGGGATAATTGCATTTCGGTCACCTCCTTTCTAATTGACATTTCCTACTCCACGCACATTATAACAATGCGTATCAATGACGTTGCAAACATAATTGCAACGACTGATTTTGCAAAAACTTTGCAGAACAAGCAGAAAAAATCACGATTACCCATTGACAAAACCTCCTTTTTATGATATACTTATATTGAACACTTTCCCTTGGGGGCTTTCGCCCCCTCGGTACTCGGTGTCTCTTAATTGGCAATGATTTCTATTATCGTTCGGATACTCATTGCCGCCAGTGCTAATTTTGTCAGGATATTTAGCACCGTATCAAGATTGCTGTCGAGTTCTTTCAGAATTTCGGCAGCTTTCTTTTTGCGCCTCATTTTGTTCACCTCCGTGATTTTTACTGTAATTATATTATACCACTGAAAGTTGTATTTATCAATATATTTACAACCCATTTGTGTAAATTTGTATGATTGCACAAATTTAAATTGTTAAATTATTCAAAATAACGATTTTAAATTGTATTTAGCCTATAATTATTGACAAAATACAATTTATAGTGGTATAATAAAGTTAAAACAAAATGAGGTGAACAAAGTGAATAGATTAAAGATTTTAAGAAAAGACAGAGGACTTAGTCAAAAGGACATAGCTGATCATTTGGGAGTTACTCAGCAAGCATATCAGAAGTACGAACAAGGTACAAGTGAAATGACGGGAAGCACAATAAATAAAATCGCCGATTTTTACGGCGTATCAACCGACTACCTCCTCGGCAGGGACACCGCCCCCGACCCCATAAAGCAACTAACCAACGAACAGCTGGAGCAGAAACTTGTGGAGGGGTATTTCAAGCTCCCCAAGGAATACCGGGAAAAATTTCTTGAGGGGCTGCGGCAGGCGGTCATTGAATGCTGTCCCGATTACACCCCGCCCGGGCAGTCTCCCGATGATAACGACATTATGGAGGACATAAAAAAGGGTTATTTTCCGCTAAAAAATACAGAGCAAAGGTAACTTTTGCACTGCCCGGGCATATTCCTTATACTGTTTATCTGACTTAATTCCGTTTGCGCCAATTTGACGTAAATACGAAATAATTGGAGGAAATTACTATGAGTACAAGAGAACGAGCATATAACCTTATCGACAAGCTGAACGAAAATCAACTTAATGCAGTTGTTGATTTTCTGAATGCCTTTTTTGAGCCTATTCCGCAAAATTCAAAAAAACACCTGTCAGCGGAAAGTGTTATGGGGATAGCCGGAAAATATGCCAATCCCGATTTAATACCATTTGAAAAGGAGGCATGGGCTAATGCCGCAGCAGAAAAATATGAAAATTCTTGACACTAACATGATTTTACGTTTCCTTATAAAGGATAATATGGAAATGGCAGTCAAATCCCTTGAACTGATCAACAAGAATGAAGTTCTTGTTACAACAGAAGTTGCCGCAGAGGTTGTATTTGTAATGCAAAAGGTATATAAAGCTACCCGAAAAGATATTTACGATATGATAATCAGTTTTATTGATATCGAAAATGTTAATGTATCTAATTACCTCATTCTGTCTAAAGGTTTAGAGCTTTTCAGAGATAATAATCTCGATTTTATTGACTGCATTCTCTGCGCATATAATTTGTGTTACGGTTATGAAGTGTATACGTTTGATGCAAAGCTGAAAAAGTTGATTGAAAAGTTAAGATAAAAATTTCAGTCCCCCGAACCCTCGGAGGACTGAAAAAATATA
>JAMOZU010000266.1:0-1149 GCA_023667745.1 Ruminococcus sp. | reverse complement strand
CTCCCCAACGGCTACGGCAGCATATCAAAGCTGTCGGGCAAACGCCGCCGCCCTTGGGTGGTGCGGCTTACCGAAAGCTACAGCGTGACAGGCGGTGATGTCACCCTGACCCGCAAAGTCTTAGGCTATTTTGAGACCCGCTCCAAAGCTCTTGACACTCTTGCGGAATACAACAAAAAGCCTTACGACATAGACGCTGCAGGCGTGACCTTTGCGGAAATTTACGAGCTGTGGATAGCCGGAAAAAAGAACGTCACCGAAAGCAGTTACAAGCGTTTCGGGATAATGTTCGACCACTCAAAGCCGCTTCACGACCGCACATTCCGTTCCCTGCGGGCAAGCGATATGCAAACCATTCTCGACAGTGAAAACCTCGGCTATGCCACCCAGCGCAAGCTCATTTCCCTTTGGCAGCAGATGTATAAATATGCCGTTGCCAACGACATTGCCGACAAAAACTATGCGGAATATCTGCACAAAACCGCCGACCAGCCGGAAAGCACCCGCCGACCGTTCACCGAAGAGGAAATTGCCCGACTGCGGGAGCTTACAGGCAGTGAACCTTATGCGGACGTTATCCTAATTCTCATTTACACCGGCTGGCGTATCGGCGAGCTTTTTGCCATGAACTGCTCCAATATTGATACCGCCGAATGGACGATGAAAGGCGGCTCAAAGACCGAGGCGGGGAAAAACCGCCTTGTCCCCGTTCACGACAGCATTAAGCCGTACATTGAAAAATACCTTGCTCAAGGCGGCGAGAAACTTATCCCCCGAATGAATTACAGCAAATTCAGCGGTATTTTCAGGGACATCTGCACCCGCCTCGGCACGCCCCACACCATTCACGACACCCGCCACACCTTTGCCACACGAGCAGACAATTTCGGTATGAACAAGGTCTGCATACAGCGTTTAATGGGACACGCCTCAAAGGACGTGACCGAAAAAGTCTACACCCACAAAGACCTTGAACAACTTCGGAAAGCCATTGAAAAACTACCTTAATTTGTTACCAACGTGTTACCAATAAGGCAAAATTCAGCGCAATTCTGTGCAATTTTCACAAACGCCAAAACCCGCCAATCTACGATAAATCTGCGTAGATTGGCGGGTTTTTGGACGTGGAAAATGGGGGAGAAAATTCCC
>JAMOZU010000265.1 GCA_023667745.1 Ruminococcus sp. | reverse complement strand
GCCCAGCTTATTTTTCATCAAAACATATCCCGTGCCGAAAACAAGCAGGGAAAAAATAAGCCCCGCCGCCGAACTTATTACCGCAGCAAGCCCCCCTGCCGGGTCTGCCGCAAAATATCCCCCGCTGTACACCGCCCAGATAAGCAGCAGACCCGTTATCAGCTTGTTGGGAATTACCCGCTTTTTTATATCCGTTATGGCGGCTGCCCCCATAAAAAGCAGGAGAACATAAAACAGTATCAGCCTTTGGGGCGGGTTGCTGTCAAGTCCGAAAAGCAGCCCGGTACAGGCAATTACAGCCTCCGCTCCCGCCATTATCATAATATCCTTATGGCTTTTCACGAGGTTTTCCGGGAAAGCCTTGTCCGTTTTAAAATAACGGTTCATAGCAAATATCAGCAGAACGTAAAACAACGCCGCACCCAAAACCGCATACAAAATATCCATATTTACTCCAGACTCCTATTCTCCGGATTTGTTGTAAGCGTCCTTGCCCTTGCCGCTGCTGTCTCCGTTTATCCAGCCGTACCCCGCCGCCCGCTGTACCACCAGCAGGGAATTATCGTAAAGAGGACCTTCGGTAACGCCGAACCACCCCGTTAAATTAAAGGGAAATTTTATCCTGTAGTAAACCACCAGATCTATCTGCCTCGACCCATCACCCCCCAGAAAACTCGACCGTGAAAAGTCCATGCCGTCTATCCCCGTCATATAACTGCCGCTTTTCATTGTACCGTTGTATGATGTTGATACCACACCGCAGCCGCTGAGAAAGTCCTCGCTGACATATCTGTTGAGCATCATTTTCCCCAGTAGCGCACCCAGAACACTGTGCGTACCGCTTTTAAGTTCCAGAAACGCCTGTGATTTAAGCCGTGAAAGCAGCTCTGTGGGGTTTGAGGCATATCCCTTTATCAATCCCCATGACTCTTTCACATTTCCCGCAGCGGTATCGATACTGTCAGCCGCAGTGTTTACTCCCGTAATAAAACCGTCTATATCTATATTCAGCGGGTCGTTTGCCGCCGCCTGTATGTCGTTTACGGTGGTTTGACCATCGTTTATTGCCTTTACCACGCTGTTGTAGGTGTCCTCGAATGTTTTGTAATCCTTTTTGTTCTGTTCGGTGGCGGCATTAAGATTATCGTTCGCCTTGTTGCTAAGGTCTATTATCCCCAGATAATTAAGGTAATAGGTATAATTCCCCAGTTCGTTGACCGTCTGATTAAGCCCGTACTGAACGAAGCTCTGAACAACAAACAGATTTATCAGAAACACAAACAGCAGCATTACCACCATCAGCAGCGGTATCACCACGCACGCCTCTATAAATATTGCGCCCTTTTCGTTATCTTTTATTTTCATACCGACCCGCCTTTAGTATTCTCTTGTTATAACATACGAGTAAACATTGCCCTCTGCGTTCATCTCGTCCGCAAGGTCTGCCGCACTGTCATAACCCGCATTTCTCGCATTGAACACGCCCCCGGTAAATACAAAATCCCTTTTGACGGTAACAGTCGCCCGAACGCCCGTGTATGCCTTTGACAGACTGAACGAACTTGTATCAACGGTTTTTTTGCCGTCCTCCCCATCAACGGTTGCGCCGTTTTTGATAACATAATTCATATTCACCTCAATTAAATCAGCTGTCCGTTTTATCATTTCGTCCCGTGATACAAATATCATTTCCAGAAGAATAAGATACTGACAGTAATTCACTTTAAGGTTGCTTATGCTCGGTTTCTTTTCACCGCTTCCGAATGCACTGTCGCCGCCGAGGTCTTTGTAAACTTCCCGTCCTGTCTCGGTGTCTTTCAGCTTTTCAATAAAGGAAAGGTCTCCCAGCTCGTTTTTGTAAAGCAGTACGCTTTTTCCGCCGTAAAGCAGGTCAAGGTCGCACCACGTCTCAAAACTTGCAAGAGCTATCCGCAAAGCCTGCGCCACAATTATAGCCGCCAGCGGACACCACGCAAGAGCTGACTGAACGCTGTTTATCACGCTGTTTATTTCGCTTATGGTGTAAGTACTTATGTAATTGGGGACAAATCTGATGACTGCCAGACTGTTCCGTACCGCATTCATATTTTTCTGCGGGTCGGCGTTGCCCTTGAAAATATACTCCAGTTCCCCGTAAAGCAGGAAATTTGTTTTTGACGTTTCGTATTTCCCGCCGCTTTCCGCTGCCATGCAAACCCCGCTGTATGCAATTGGAGGCTCTATCGACACACCGTTGTCTCCGTTGTCCTTTTTATCCGAGGTCTGGCAGGTGAACATTCCGTAATCATAAAGCATAAGCATAAGTTTATTCAGATATTCCGTGCCTGTGTCTACCGGGTCTCCCAGTCCGCTGTCATCATCTTTGAGAATGTCTTTGAGGTCTGTTTTTGTTGAGTTGCTGTCATCGCCTGTTTTTGCGCCATTGGGCATTATTTTATTATTGCAGCCCTCACGCAGTTTAATGTTGTCAAAACTGAACTCCTTTATCATATCCCATATCTTATCCGTAAGGTCTTCATATTTCTTTTTCTCGCTGTTGTCGTCATCGTCCTCGCCTGTTTTCCAGTTTTTTAACGTGTTGTAAAATTCCTTGTAAGTAATGCCCCCGGCAGTTTTGTCGTTTTCGGAGAATACTTTGTAATACTCTCTGAAAGGAGTCATAAGTATCTTGTAATTACTATTATCGGGAATACGGTTTCTCATTGTGTCAACAGTGCTTGAAATTGTAAGCTTCCATGAATCAATATCAGAAAGTATGCTGTTAATATCGGCATTTTCCGCCAAAAGTTCATTCACAAAACCGTTTATTTTTTCGCTCATTTGTGAAAAATAGCTATCATATCCGGAAAGTCCGAAGTTGCTGCCGGTAAACGCATCCTGCAAATCGCTTTTTATTGTATTTTCCGCATTCTCCGCATAGATGTTAAAATCCGTTGAAAATGTTTCGTAGTCAAAATTAGCTATTACCCACATTCCCCTTTCAGCCGAGCCTGTAGCAGCCTCATCGCTCATTTGCAGGATAGCGGCATAATCGGTTTTCAGCTGATTCATAAATTTCTCGGTGCTTTCTTTTTCTTCGTCACTCAATGAACCGTATTTAATGTCATTATCCATTTCTTTAATAAGGTTTCTCAAATCTGTTTGTATCTGCCGCAGACTTGAATCAAATCTTTCTGCCGCATTTACAACATTATACCTTGCCTTATATACATCAAATGCGCTGTAATCTATTTCACTTACTTCTTTGTTGGTCTGGATATAAAACTCATCTATATGATTTTTGAAAAAATCATAATTTACTACCTGCCCTTTGTTTAAATATCTCCCTAAATTACCGTTGACCGTTGGATTATTGTACAGTTCTCCAAGTACATCAAGATTTTCCGATGGCATATCTGTAAGCAACCCGTTTTTAGGGTGAATCACCTTTTCAGCCCGCTCTCTTAATTCTGCGCTAAGTCCGTATTGTACAGGCTGTACAGGTTCGGAAGTGTCATCATCATTATTATCATCATCTGATTCATTCCCGGAAGCGTTATCACTGTTCTCGTTTTCTTCAGCCTGAAGCATTCCGGTTCTTATATCCCTCGCTAACTCCATTAAATCGTCATAAGCAGTATTTACCATTTTTAAAGCCCCCCTATAGGTCGTCACTTCATTAAGTGCAAAACCCAACGCATCATAATCCGTAGCTCTTGATTGAGAAAAATAATTGTTAAGTACCTTATCATACTCCTTCATAGCATTATAAAAATTCACTATCTCATTATTCAGCTCATTAATCTTCTCATCTATCTGATCTTTCTGACGAATGCGCTTGTAGTTTTTATTGGTCTGCTCGACCTCATTCTTATTCTTTTCATTATTTTTCGCATTGTCGTCATTACCGGGCTGCAAAAGAGTTTTCAAACTCGAATACAGCACATCTGTAGGTCCTATAAATTTAACATACTCCGAGATCTGCATCTGGAGCGCATTGTAATTGTTTCCGTCAACAAGCGGTTTTACATGCT
>JAMOZU010000264.1 GCA_023667745.1 Ruminococcus sp. | reverse complement strand
GCGTGGAGGATAAATTAAGGCGTGTCATTCTCCATGACCTAAAGCATGGGAAACAGGGCAAAACAAGAAAAAGTGATGAAAAATGATGAATAAGTCCTTGACAAGTTGCAACAGGCAAGACGGCGAAAAGCATACTTATTAGCTGCGGCGCAAGGTTAGCCCCCTTTGACATACGGGAGCTTAGGGAGCTTATGGAAACGGACGATTTGGAGCTTGACACTCTGGGGGACAGGAAAACCGCCCTCTTTGTCATTATCTCCGACACGGACGACACTTTCAACTTCATTGTCGCCATGATGTATACGCAGCTTTTCAACCTCTTATGCGACAAGGCAGATGACGTGTACGGCGGCAGGCTTCCCGTCCATGTGCGCTGCCTGCTTGATGAAGTGGCGAATATCGGGCAGATACCGAAACTGGAAAAATTGATTGCCACCATACGGAGCAGGGAAATATCCGCCTGCCTTATCTTGCAGGCGCAGAGCCAGTTAAAAGCCATTTACAAGGACAACGCCGACACGATTGTAGGCAACTGCGACACGACCCTTTTCTTAGGCGGCAAGGAAAAAACCACGCTCAAGGAAATGTCGGAGCTTTTGGGGAAAGAAACCATAGACTTATACAACACTTCCGAGAACCGGGGACGGGAAAAGACCTACGGCTTGAATTACCAGAAATTAGGCAAGGAGCTTATGACACAGGACGAGCTTTCCGTCATGGACGGCGGCAAGTGTATCTTGCAGGTAAGGGGCGCACGTCCCTTTTTCAGTGATAAATTCGACATTACAAAGCACCCAAGATATAAATTCCTTTCTGATTTTGACAGGAAGAATGAATTTGACATTGAGAAGTACCTAAAACGCCGCCCGGAGATCATCAAGCCGGACGAACCCTTTGACCTCTACGAAATTGACGGGGAGGACTTGACTTGAACAAAGCAAAGAGCGTAAACGCCGGGTACATGGTTCGTGCGCCCACCAGAGAGCGCACTACCCCGTTACAACTGAATACCGCTACGCCGCAGCACTTACGCAGCGTGGGGACAGCCGCCGACACAGGCGGCTTTTTTCATACCCAAAAACCAACAAAACATATTTTTCAGAGCCGCCAGACGGCAGAAAGTGAGGACATTATGGCATTTTTTCAATCAGCAGTAGGCGTATTACAGACACTTGTTATCGCATTGGGCGCAGGATTGGGCGTATGGGGCGTTATCAATCTCTTAGAGGGCTACGGCAACGACAACCCCGGCGCAAAGTCACAGGGCATGAAACAGCTTATGGCAGGCGGCGGCGTTGCGCTCATCGGCACGACCTTAATCCCGCTGCTTTCCGGCTTGTTCTAATATTCCGGGAGGTAGCCGCCTATGGAGAGCATATTTGAAGCCATAAACGAATGGCTAAAGGAAATCTTGATCGGTGCGATTAACGGAAACCTGTCAAATATGTTCGGGGACGTGAACGATAAAGTAGGCACGATAGCAGCACAGGCAGGGCAGACCCCGCAGGGTTGGAACGGCGGCATATTCAGCATGGTGCAGAGCCTTTCACAGACCGTCATTCTCCCCATTGCGGGGATTGTCATTACTTATGTCCTATGCGTGGAGCTTATCGGCATGATAACGGACAAGAACAGCCTGCATGATATAGACACGTTCATGTTTTTCAAGTATGTGTTCAAGGCGTGGGTAGCCGTCTATCTTGTTACGCACGTCTTTGACATTACTATGGCAGTCTTTGACGTGGGGCAGCATTTAGTGAACAATGCGGCGGGCGTGATAAACACCAACGCCGCTATTGACGTTGACAGCACCCTTGCCACCATGACCGCCACACTGGAAACAATGGAAGTCCCCGAACTTCTCTTGCTTGTAATGGAAACCGCCGCCGTTAGTATGTGCATGAAGATCATGTCCGTGCTGATTACGGTTATCCTGTACGGAAGAATGATAGAGATATATTTGACCTGTTCCGTTGCGCCTATCCCCTTTGCGACCATGACAAACCGGGAATGGGGAAGCATTGGCAACAACTACTTAAAAGGCTTGTTCGCATTGGGCGTACAGGGCTTTTTCATCATGGTATGCGTGGGTATCTACGCCGTGCTTGTAAACCAAATGACAATAGCGTCAAACCTGCACAGTGCCATTTTCAGCATAGCCGCCTACACCGTGATACTTTGTTTTTCCCTGTTCAAGACGGGAAGCCTTGCAAAGAGCATTTTCCACGCACATTAAACACCGCCCCAAGCGGGCAGAAAGGAGGACAACAAATGGCATACGTCACAGTACCCAAAGACCTTACGAAAGTAAAGAGCAAGGTTGCGCTGAACCTTACCAAGCGGCAGCTTGTGTGTTTTGGCACAGCGGCGGTTGTGGGCGTACCGCTTTTCTTTCTTATCAAGGACAGCGTACCGCAGACCGCAGCGACCTTTATCATGGTTCTTGTCATGCTCCCCTTTTTCATGCTTGCCATGTATGAGAAGCACGGGCAGCCGCTTGAAACCATTTTAGGCAACATCATCAAAGTGTTTTTCCTCACGCCAAAAGAAAGACCCTACCAGACGGAAAACTATTACGCCGTCTTAAAAAAACAGCACAGACTTAACAAGGAGGTAACAGCCATTGTCAAAAGAAGCTATCAAAGACAGACCGCAAAAACAGAAGCCAAAAGAAAAGATCAAGCTCACACGGGCAGAGAAAAAACAGATAGCCGCCCTCATGCGGCAGGCAAGGGGGGACGGGAAAAAGCACACCGCACAGCAGACGATACCCTATGAAACCATGTACCCGGACGGGATATGCCGGGTAAAGGACAACCTCTTTTCCAAGAGCATTGAATTTTCCGACATCAACTATCAGCTTGCGCAGCCGGACGACAAGACAGCGACCTTTGAAGCCCTCTGCGACTTCTACAACTCACTTGACAGCTCCGTAGGCTTGCAGCTCACTTTCATAAACCGTGTCGCCGGGGAGGGGGATTTTGCAAAAAGTATCTCCATACCGCCGCAGCAGGACGGTTTTGATGATGTGCGGGAGGAATACGCCGCCATGCTGCAAAACCAGCTTGCAAAGGGCAACAACGGGCTTATCAAGAAGAAATACCTTACGTTCACACTGGAAGCCGACAGCCTTAAAAACGCAAAGTCAAGGCTCTCCAGACTGGAAACGGACATATTGAACCATTTCAAAGTCTTAGGGGCGGCGAACAAGCCGCTTGACGGGAAAGAACGCCTTGAAGTGCTGCACGGCATTTTCCACCCGGACGGGGACAGGCGTTTTATGTTCAACTGGAAATGGCTTGTACCGTCCGGGCTTTCCACAAAGGACTTTATCGCACCGCCCTCATTCGCTTTCAAAAACGGGCGAATGTTTAACATGGGGGACAAGACCGGGGCGGTATCGTTCTTACAGATACTTGCGCCGGAACTCAACGACCGCCTGCTTGCCGACCTCTTGAACGTGGAGGGGCATTTGTTAGTCAACCTGCATATCCGCAGTATCGACCAGAGCGAAGCCATAAAGACGGTAAAGAGGAAGATCACAGACCTTGACGCAATGAAGATAGCCGAGCAGAAAAAGGCGGTACGCAGCGGCTACGACATGGACATTATTCCGTCCGACCTTGCCACCTACGGCGGGGGCGCTAAAGACCTGCGGCGGGACTTGCAGAGCCGCAACGAGCGAATGTTCTTACTGACTTTCCTTGTGGTAAACCTTGCCGACAATAAACAGCAGCTTGACAACCAGATTTTCCAGACGGCGGGCGTGGCGCAGAAAGCAAACTGCTCCCTTGTGCGCCTTGACTATCAGCAGGAAGCCGGGCTTATGTCGTCCCTGCCTTTGGGACTGAATGACATTCCCATTCAGCGGGGGCTTACGACAAGCAGCACGGCTATCTTCGTGCCGTTTACCACGCAGGAGCTTTTCCAGAACGGGGAAGCCCTCTACTACGGCTTGAACGCACTTTCAAGCAACATGATACTTGCAGACAGGAAGAAGCTCAAAAACCCTAACGGGCTTATCTTAGGGACGCCGGGAAGCGGCAAGAGCTTTT
>JAMOZU010000263.1 GCA_023667745.1 Ruminococcus sp. | reverse complement strand
GCTTCACCTGCTTTCTACTTATTATTATACAAAAAAATATCCGGAATGTCAAGAGTGCTTTTGGGGAAATTATTTTTATTAGCATATGTTTTCCCACTCACCCGAACAGGCAATAAAAAACGCAGAAGCCTTCCGCTCCTGCGCTTTTTGATCTCACCTTTCGGTCAAGGATTCCTACTTAGCATACTCAATGGCTCTGCTCTCTCTGATAAGATGCACCTTGATCTGACCGGGATAGTCCATTTCGTTTTCGATCTTGGAGGCTATCTCCCTTGCCACAAGAGCCATCTTCTCATCGTTTACCTGTTCGGGAACTACCATTATCCGCACCTCGCGCCCTGCCTGAATGGCATAGGACTTTTCAACTCCTTCGTAGGAGGTGCATATCTCCTCAAGCTTTTGCAGACGCTTGATGTAATTTTCGTAGTTTTCGTTTCTTGCCCCCGGCCGCGCCGCCGAAATGGCGTCAGCCGCCTGAACAAGCGCCGCTGTAACGGTCTTGGTCTCCACGTCACCGTGGTGCGCCTCAATGGCGTGAATGACCTCTGCGCTTTCCTTATACTTGCGGCAGACATCAACGCCTATCTGGACATGCGATCCCTCTATCTCATAGGACAATGCCTTGCCTATGTCATGGAGCAGCCCCGCACGCCTTGCAAGGTTTGCGTCCACGCCCAGTTCGCTTGCCATTATTCCCGCAAGATGCGCCACTTCTATGGAGTGGTTGAGGACGTTCTGGCGGTAGCTTGTACGGTAGCGAAGTCTGCCTATGAGCCTTACAAGCTCGTGGTTAATACCGTGTACATTGGTTTCAAGAATGGCTCTTTCGCCCTCCTGCTTTATTCTGTGCTCCACTTCCCTTTTGGCTTTTTCCACCATTTCCTCGATTCTTGCAGGGTGTATCCTGCCGTCGGCAATAAGCTTTTCAAGGGCAATTCTTGCCACTTCACGCCTTGCGGGGTCGAAGCAAGAAAGAGTGATAGCCTCGGGGGTGTCGTCGATGATGAGTTCCACTCCGGTAAGGGTCTCAAGGGTGCGTATGTTGCGCCCCTCACGCCCTATTATCCTGCCCTTCATTTCGTCGTTGGGCAGGGGAACTACCGAAACGGCTGTCTCCACCACCTGATCCGCCGCACACTTGGAAATTGCAAGGGAGATAAGGTCTCTTGCCTTTTCCTCGCAGGTGTCCCGCAGCTGCTGTTCGTACTGGGCAATTTTGACCGCCTTGTCGTGAACAAGGTCGTTTTCCAGCATATTCATCAGATGTTCTTTTGCCTGGTCGATGGTAAGCTGAGATATTTTCTCCAGCGTTTCCATCTGCTCGGTCTTTATTCTGTCAGCCTCCGCCAGCTTTTCGTCGGCGTTTTTAAGTTTGCGCTGAAGCTGGTCGTCCTTCTTTTCAAGTTGGTCTGTTTTTCTGTCAAGGGTCTCTTCCTTTTGCTGGATCCTCCGCTCCTGACGGGAAAGCTCGTTCCTGCGCTCCTTGATCTCTTTTTCAAGCTCGGTGCGGCTTTTGTGTATCTCGTCCTTAGCCTCCACCAGCGCAATTTTCTTTTTGCTCTCCGCTTCCTCCTTGGCGACCTCTATGATACGCTCCGCTTCCTTTTCCGCCGAGCCTATGGCAGCCTCCGCCTGGGACTTGCGGTATGAAACTCCCGCCTTGAATGCGATAAATGCAGCAACAGCCGCCGATACAACAACGGCTATCACGATGTACAAAACCGTCGCTCCCATGCCGCCGCCGGAAGCGGCGGCAAGTAAATTAGTCTGCAAGGTGTGTTACCTCCTTCATAACAACGGATAATTTAAAAATCACCTCAGAGGTACACGAGCCCTTACGGTATTCAGATTTTCGCTTTTTGGGTAAAACATATTTTCGGTATACGCTGTGTTTTTCTCTCTCCGCCCATAAAAGTACGCCTCCCGAAGAAAATCGAAAGCGGTCGCACTTGTTTGCAGCAAGGGCGGTATTGGATTTGCGGCGCGAAAAATTGCAGCTGAAAGCTCACGCAACTTTTTTACGGACAGCTCCGAACCGAAAAGCCGGTATAATGATATTGCCGAGGCTTGGTCAATTGTAAATTTTTTGTGAACTTTACACTTCCTTGCCTGTGTGGATTTTCGGGGCTTTATTTTGTCGGCTGCCGTGGGGTTTGCCGCCCTTCGGATACAAGGGGGACATATTTGCACGGCGGTATATTTCCGCAGTTTTGTCAATTTATATAAATTTGTTCCGAAATTCTTGTTGAAGTTACCGAAATTTTGCGGTCACATAGGTGACAATAACGGAACACGATATGCAGCATATTTACGGAAAAAGCCCTATAGGAACGGATTTACAGCCGCCGCTCCACGGCTTTGCGGTATCTTAAGCCGATGCAGCATAAGGTTTGAACACCGCAGGATATATGTTAATGAAAATCCATAAGACCGCTTGTCCCTCCGGAAATGTTTCCCCAAAAGCAGCAGGGAAACGCCTTTAAGAACACGGTCTGTTACCGCAGCCGGCTCACACCGATGAAGCGATAATGTAAAAGCAGTTATTACGGAATGCCCCTTTGGCGGGGCATATCCCTTTTTGGGGAAGGGCAGGAAATGTGCCTGCCCGATCCGCAGTTTTAATCACTGCACGATACATAATCATTATACTATATTTTTTTTATTTTGTCAAGGTTTTTTATAATATTTTAACACTAATAGCCAATAAACCTCCGGGCAAATACAGGAAATGCTGTTAAAAAATACACTTGACAAGGAGAGAAAAAGGTGGTAATATAGAAGTGTAAGCATATGGCTGCTTTTTTGTTCGGCTTAAGGAATTACCGATTTAAGGTTTTTCTCCCGCCTTCGGCGGGAGAAAAACCGCCTGACAAAAGGATTTTTAGAGTTTACGGATAATAAAAATATGATTTAATCGGTATTGCCTTAAAGAGGATAAGAGGCAAGAAAATTCGGGTCTTGCTCATATGTTCCGACGAAAAATCATTTTAACATTTTAAAGCGATGACGAGGAATCTTGCTTTTTGAGTGCGCAAAATGCGCAATGCAAAATGTGTACGGCTTTTTTTCAGAGAGCGCACGGCAACGGGCTGCGACCGTGAGCAAAGGTCAAAAGAGCAAGGACCGTCCTTATCAGTCTGCCTTAATCGGCGGCGGCAGCTCCCGTTACAGAGCGTTAATGAGGCAATTGCCGGGGTTTCCCTGCGGGGAGAGTACGGCGGTTGTGAACTTTGGGTGGAATCACGGTTAAAATCGTCCCAAGGGAGTAATCCCTTTGGGATTTTTTCTTTTAGGGGTCAGAGATTAGAGGTAAGAGGGGGGCGGGCGGTGTTACCTGTTTGGGTAATGCGGGTGTAAAAAACCGTGCAAATAGTGGCTGGAGGTTAGAGGGCTGGAAGCTGGAAGAGTGTTGGGTGGTTGTTAGCTGTTTGGGTAATGTGGGTGAAAGAAAACCGTGCAAATGAGTTTGCACGGTTGGGAAGATTGCCGGAGGGGAGCTGGTCCTCTATGGTTTTTTGAAGATTTTCCGCCATTCTTTTCAGGTCGTCTTTTTCCTCACATTCGGGCATTTTCTTTAATGCTTTGCTGACGGTGGCAAGAATAAGGCGGAGATACCCGCAGAACTGTTTATCGGTCATTCCCATTTCTTTCACCGCCTTTAACCGAATACTAATCCTCTAAAGTTTTTTGGAGATTGTCAATGAGCTTTTTCAGTTTATCGTTCGGAGCTTCGCTGTATATCTCTTTGAGAGTTTCAAGCATTACACGGATAAAGGCTTTGAATTGAATGTCGGTTTGTTCCATTTCAAACACCGCCTTTCGCAATATATTCTTTGATTTTATTATACACTTCTTTAAATGCTTTGTCAAGGCGTTTGATAAAATTTTAGGGAGGAAAAGATATGGACGGGGAAAAGTTATTTTCGGAAATTGCCGCAGAGTGCGGCGAAAAGCAGGTGCAGAGCTTATGCAAAAAGCTCTTAAAAAAATCAAAGCTCACAAGTCATACTAATCCCTGTTAGAATTATGGAGATGAAGCCGCCGCAAAAAATTTAGCTCTAT
>JAMOZU010000262.1 GCA_023667745.1 Ruminococcus sp. | reverse complement strand
CCGCTGAAAGAATGTGCGGGAGCGGTTGCACTGGGACTTACGGGGCTGGCGGTATGCCATATCTGCGGCATCGCCCAATGGATCGCCATAAAAGGCGGCGGGGTATACGACAGCTTTCTTGTAGTGTCTGCGCCTTTTCTGCTGAAAGATTCGGTTTCTGTGGCTGCGGCATATGCAGTGGGTGAGGTGCTGAAAAAAAGAGTAAATTTTAAAGCGGGAGGAAGGGAGGTCAGGGGGTAATGGAAATAAATCAATAAGGGATTAGTATTACCGCCCCCGACAGACTTGTTTTCCGGCAAACGGAAAATACGAAAAAATATTTGTCATAAAAACCAACCGCCCGTTTTTTCGGGCGGTTTTTCCTGCTTCCCGCCTCTTGCCCCTAACACCCATAAACCTCCCTCGCTGCGTCCACCGTTGCCTTGGCGTCCCTTGCATAATAATCCGCCCCTATCTTCTCCGCATATTCCGGCGTAAGCACCGCTCCCCCCACCACTATTTTGCATTGAGGCTTGTGCGCCTTTACAAGAGCGATAGTCTCTTCCATAGCCTTTAAAGTGGTAGTCATCAAAGCCGAAAGTCCCACAACTTTAACGTCCTCCGCCATGGCCGCTTGAAGAACGCTTTCATAAGGCACATCCCGCCCCAAATCTATCACCTCGAAGCCGTAATTCTCCAGCAGGACTTTCACTATATTTTTCCCTATATCGTGAATGTCCCCCTTGACCGTCGCCAGAACGACCTTCCCCTTCGATACTCCCTTGCCGCTCCCCATGCTCTTCTTTATCTCTTCAAAGGCACTCTGCGCCGCCCCCGCCGCCAGTATCAGCTGTGGCAGGAAAATACGCCCGCTTTCAAAATCCGCTCCCGCCTTGTCAAGAGCGGGGATAAGCATTTTATCCACAATCTCCATGCAGTCAACGGTTTTGAGAAGCACCCTCGTAATAACGCCGCTTTCCCCTTTGAGTCCCCCGCATACGGCGGCAATAAGCCCCTCCGGCGTATTTGCATTTGCCCTATTTGACATTTCTCCGCTCCCGGAAACGGCAGGGGACGTGTTCGCCGCTCCGTTGTAAGCCTCTATAAACTCCGCCGCATTTTTATCTATATTCGCCAGCAGCCTGTATGCCCTTACAGCCCCTGTCATAGCGGGGACGTTGGGGTTGATTATAGGCAGGTCAAGCCCGTGAGACAGGCACATTTGCAGGAAATTGGAATTGATAAGCTCACGGCCGGGAAGCCCGAAGGAAATATTCGATACTCCCAGTACCGTCCGCAACCCCAGCTCCTTTTTCACCCTCGACAGTGCCTTTACCGTCTCCATTACCCCCTCCTGCTCCGCAGAAGCCGTAAGAGTAAGGCAGTCTATGAAAATATCCTCCTTGGGAATGCCTATTGACATAGCCCTTTCCATTATTTTTTTCGCTATATTGAACCGTCCCTCGGCAGTCTTGGGTATTCCCCCCTCGTCTAAGGTAAGCCCCACTACCGCCGCTCCGTATTTTTTAACCAGCGGCAGTATTCTTTCAAGGGACTGTTCCTCCCCGTTCACGCTGTTTACTATCGGCTTGCCGTTATACGCCCGCAAAGCCGCTTCGAGAACTTCCGGTATGGTCGAATCCAGCTGCAAGGGAAGTTCCGTTATCCCCTGAACGGCTTTCACCGTCTTTACCATCACAGCCCTTTCGTCTATATCCGGCAGACCCACATTCACATCGAGTATATCCGCCCCCGCCTTTGCCTGCTCTATCGCCTGCCCCAAAATATAATCCGTGTCCCCGCTTTTAAGAGCCTCTTTGAACCGCTTTTTCCCCGTGGGATTTATCCTCTCGCCTATTATCCGAGGGCTGTCTATTACCACCGTCTTTGCGGGAGAACATACCGCAGAAACTTTAGCGGGACTTTGGGGGAGATATTTCATCTTCCCCAGTTTGCCTACAGCCGCCCTTATAAAGTCGGGCGTAGTCCCGCAGCAGCCCCCCGCAATCTTAACGCCGTATTTCACAAGCCTTGCCATACTCTCCCCGAACTCCTCCGGGGTAACGTCATATTCCCCGGTAACAGGATCGGGCAGCCCCGCATTTGGCTTTACGACTATGGGCAAACTCGTCTGTTTAGACAGCTCCTCCACCACAGGCTCTAACTCCTTAGGTCCCAGCGAACAGTTCACCCCCACAGCGTCCGCTCCAAGCCCCTCTAAAGTTATAGCCATTGAAGACACGGCGCACCCGGTAAACGTCCGCCCGTTCTCCTCGAAAGTCATGGTGCAGATAACAGGCAGCTCCGTGTTCTCCTTTGCCGCCAGTAACGCCGCTTTCAGCTCGTATAAGTCGGTCATGGTCTCGCATACGATAAGGTCTGCCCCCGCCTCTTCCCCCGCCCTCATCTGCTCCGCAAAAACATCGTATGCCTCTTCAAAGGAAAGACTTCCCGTAGGCTCTAACAGCTGCCCTATAGGACCAACGTCAAGAGCCGCCAAAGCCCTGTCCCCCGCCGCTTCCTTTGCAATTTTCACCGCCGCCGAAATAATTTCACTTACGCTTTTTCCGGTCTTTTCCATTTTGTAACGGTTACAGCCGAAAGTGTTGGTGTATACTATCTGCGCCCCCGCCTCGATATATGCGCCGTGAATTTCCCGCAGCCATTGGGGCTTTTCAAAATTGAGCATTTCGGGGATTCCCCCCGCCTCCATGCCCATAGCCTGCAGCATAGTCCCCATTGCCCCGTCCAGAAAAACAAACTCGTTATCCTCTAAAAGCCTTTGAAAATTTTCCTTTTTATTCACAGCCGTTACCTCCGAGAAATTTTTAGGCGGTATTTTCCCCGCCGTAGGCGGGGGAAATACCTAAGTCAGCACACCTATCCGCAATGTTCTCCTCTTTCCCTATACCCGCATTTGTCCCTCATATTACAGCTCCCGCACCCTCTGTTTTTTGGGGGAACAGCCTCATGGGAAACTCCCATAACCGCCGTCACCGACTTTGTGGGAGTAAGCAACCCCCCCTCGGTAACGCATACCCCCACCGTCCGCATGGCGTTCACCGCCTCTAAAAACTCCCCCTGGCACTCAATGGGAAAATCCCCGTACCCCGGCGAAAACCGCCATGTAAAATATTCCCCCTCGAACCGCTCCCTTATCTCCCTTTCGGCATATTCGCAGACCTGCTCCACTGCCGCAGAAGCAAGAGCGTCCGCCGCCAACGCCTTTGCCATATCCTCCGCCTGCAATTTCCTCAAAAGCCTGTCGACCCCCTCTCCCAGTGAAGCGCACATCAACGCCGCCCCACAGCAGCCCTCAAGATGCCCGCATATGTCCGCCCCCCGCATAACGAGCCTGTACCCGGCAAGGGTGACCTCATTCCCCGAATTGCCCGAAATATCAGCATATACCCAGTGAAATTTCGGGCTTGCGGCTTTAACGAGAAGCTCCTCGCATTCCGCCGCAATTTCCCTTATATTTTCCGGAACGTCCCCCCTTATGCCCATATAGCGGAACGCCTCCTCACGGTTTATCTCCGTTAATTCCATTCATCATCATTTCCTTTTCTCTTCCATATCCTTTTTCTCAATTTCTTCCCAATAAAGCCTGTTTCCTCCGTAATTTCTTAGACAGCCCGCCTGCCGTCTTTTCTTTTTTGGGCTTCCTTTCCCCTCGCTTTTCGGAAATGAAAACATAATAACCGTTTATTTCCCATACCCTTACGCCGCCGAAAACCGAGATCAGCTTGTTTTTGTACCAATCAAGCCTTTTGGTGACCATAACAAATTTTCCGCCCGCTGCCGGTTTTTTGAAACTGTCCTCAATAAACCGCTTAGGTACGGAAAAATCCGCGTGATAGGGAGGTGTTGACAAAATCAAGGTAAAACCGCTTTCCGAAACGTCCCGCAAACCGTCGCTTATTATAATTTCCGTATTCGGAACACCGTTAAGCTCCGCATTTTTTTTAGCCTGTTTCACCGAACTTTCGGAAATATCGCACATCACAACGTTTTCCTGTCCTATCAGCCTTGCCGCCGGTATTCCCGCAACACCGTACCCGCAGCCCAGGTCCAGTACCTTGTCTCCCGCCGA
>JAMOZU010000261.1 GCA_023667745.1 Ruminococcus sp. | reverse complement strand
AAGGCATTGACGGTTTGGCGGAAATTATTCAAGGCAAATTACAGCTTGACCCATATAGAAAAGCGTTGTTTTTGTTTTGCGGAAGAAACGCAAATAAAATGAAGGGCTTGCTTTGGGACGGCGATGGTTTTCTGCTTTTGTATAAACGTCTCGATAACGGACGATACCGATTTCCGAGAACTCAAACCGAAGCGCAGCAGCTTACCAAGCAGCAGCTAAGATGGCTTTTGGAAGGTCTTGAAATCGAACAGAAAACGGCCATAAAACAAGGGAAAACGGGTGGTTCACTTTACTGAAATTAACAGTAAATTATTGCTTTGTTTTCAATATAAATACAGAAAAAGAAAAAATACTGAGAGAAGAACCGATTTTATCGCCCGAAAAAGAAGCTGAATTACGTATACAAATCGCCGAATCGGAAAAAAATATGCTGTTCTTGAAGAGAAAAATAATGCTCTTAAAAAGGAAAATTCGGAATTAAAAGAGCAAAACGCTTATCTGAAAAAATTATTTACGGACAGAAAAGCGAGAAAACCGAAATGGTTATGCCAAATGCGGAGCAGCGTCCTTGTTTATCCCAACGCCGTCGGCATAGTCGATAAAGCCGTTGGCGTAAAGATAAATAAAAGCGGGGAAGCTGCCGTTTATGGCAATGACCTCTTTCATTTTATCCATGGGAAGAAATTCCACAGAGCCGCCTGTGCTGAAAATCTCCGCCGCCGTTTCAAATTCCTCCTCGGCGGTGTATTTTCCCTTTGCCAAAGCCGTTGCCCCCTTGCCCAGAAGGAAAGGCGTGTTGAGCATTACGATAACGGTTTTAGCCCGGGGGACAGTCTGCTGCATGATATATTCCTCGGTTATCCCTGCGGCAATGTAGATAATAACGTTCTCCCCGCTGACATCTTCCTTTATTTCCGGCAGCATCTTATCGAACACCTGGGGCTTTACCGCCGGCAGAACATACTTGCACTCCCTGCAAACCTCACCTGCCGATGCGGCGGCTTTCACCCTCTCTTTTTCCAAGGGGGCAAACTTTTCCCTGTCCGGGTCAAATGCCGATACTTCCGCATTCCCCGCTTTCAGCAGACCTCTTATTATAGCCCCCGCCCATATTTCCCGTGCCGATAAAACCGACTTTTATTTTACTCATTTTAAAATTCATCTCTTGTATGGAACTTAATGTGTTTTCCCCGGCATTTATGCCCATTGCGGCGGGGAAAACACCGTCAATACAAATTATACCGCTTTTAGGCGGGTTTGTCAAGGATAAATTTCGGGGAATCCATTATAAAAACTATGTAACAGCATAAATTTAACCCCATATACTGTAAACCTTTTTGCCTTCCTCTTCATGTGTCAGCTCAAATTCCCCGTTAATAAGTTCATATCTGTATTTATATTCATCGGAAACACCTATATCATTGAAATCCATCGCGTACAGATTTTTGATTACCTCATCAAATTCCTTCTCTGTCAGCTCCGTTTTAAGTTTATATCTATCTTCCTCACACCATCCTATGAATTCTTCATACATGAGTCTATGCAATCCTTCCCAATCCGCCAAATCATCTAAAAGCCACCTGTAAAGCTTATCCGTGAGAACATCTCCGGTTATCTTAAAAATTTCCCTGAACTTTTCCTGTGGCAGCTCTTTTACCAGATAATTTATATATTCCTCATTTTTATCGTCCCCGCCGGAAAATTCTTTGATCTGTTCAATTACACCGTTTGAATATGACAGATCCTCATGGTATCTGTCGCCGCAGTTGTCCCAGCTTACACTGATCGACATGCTCACGCCGCCCTCCGGGCATTCCTTTGCAAACGCCTTTGCCATAGCTAAAAAATGGGGATAATATGCGTCGCTGAACCTGCCCCATATATCTACACTGTAAATATTCCCCGCAGTCAGCTTATGGCGTTCCTCGTCAAACCACTCCTCAACTTCCGCCATTGTTTTGTTGCAGCATTTTACAAATGTCTCCTCATGTCCCTAGGATACGACAAAAGACATACTTCCCATTTCACAGCCCATAGTATTTACCTCCGTTTATTTTAATTTCCTCTTTTCCACATTCCTACGCTCCCTTTACTACCATTATATCATATCACCATAGACAGAAACTGTCCTTCTGGAAAAGATTCACAAAAATTTAACAATTTTCTTTTCAATCTTCAGCCGGATCGTCCAACGGGTCGTAGGGCAGCAACTTTTGCGCATCTGTTGTATCCAGTTTCTCCACATTCTTGAGTTTCCTGTTAATGGCACGGGTGCGAGTTCCGACCAAATTATCCAGTTCCTTATCCGCCCCCTGCAATTTTTTCTGAACCGATACAAGTGCTTTTTCAAAGGTCTCAAACTCCGTCTTTGCCGCTCCCAATATCTGCCATACCTCGCTGCTCTTTTTCTGGATAGCCAAAGTCTTGAAGCCCATGCGCAGGCTGTTGAGCATTGCAGCCATGGTAGAGGGTCCTGCAATATTCACCCTGTATTTGCTCTGAAGTTCTTCAATAAGCCCCATGTTGGCAACGTCCGCATACAGCCCCTCAAAGGGCAGGAACATTATTGCAAAATCTGTTGTGTAAGGGGGCTTTATGTATTTTTCGCCAATACTCTTGGCGCAACCTTTTATTGCGTCGGCAAGTTTTTTCTACACTGCCTTTACAGCCTCGCCGCTGCCGCTGCTGTAGGCTTCCTGCAAGGCGGCATAAGTATCTCCGAGGAATTTGGAGTCTATAGGCAGATATATTTTCTCTCCGCCGCTGCCGGGAAATTTTACGGCAAAATCCACCATTTCACTGCTTGACGGATCCAGCTTATACTGCTTTACATACTGTTCGGGAGTCAGTATCTCTTCAAGAATAGCCTCCAGTTGTATCTCGCCCAAAATGCCTCTCGTCTTTACATTTGAAAGAACATTTTTAAGGTCTGTTACCCCGCTTGCTACCGTCTTCATCTCGCCGAGCCCCTCATAAACTTCCTTAAGGCGGCTGTTTACCGCTTCAAAGGACTTGGCTATCTTGTCGTCAAGGGTCTTTTGCAGCTTTTCATTGACGGTATCGTTTATCTTGTCAAGGCTCTGTTGATTTTCCTGCCGCATTTTATTCATATCTTCCGCATTGGCTTTTCGAATGCGGTCAAGCGCACCTGTTATATTTTCTTTTATCTCGTCAAAGGACTTTCGCAGATTCTCCAGCTTCTCCATGGTTTTCTCATCCTGCTTGTCCTGATTTTCACTCAGGGTCTTACCCAGAGTGTTCATATTATTCGTCACCGTTTCAAAGACGTTGTTGAGCCTTTCGTCAAGTTTGCCGCCCACAGTCTCGTTGACTCTGTTAAGAGCATTGCCCGTCTCCTCTTTTAAAGCGTTGAAACTCTCGATCATGACACTCTGATTGTTGGTAATGCCGTTGCTGACCATTTGAGAGAAGTTCTTCAGCTTGCCTTCCATTTTCTCGTTTACAAGGCTTGCTATTTCTTTAAGACTGTTGCTGTTGTCGTTTATTAAGCTGTCCATTTTCTCGCTTATATTTTTCAGCGACTCTGCAGACTCACGACGTCCGCTGTCCTGTGATTCTTTAAGAGAATCTTTAAGGGAGTTTCCGATTCTGTCAAGCTGATTTACCATTGACTCATTCTGCTGATAAGACTGATCCATAAGCAGCTTGTTTTCGCTTTCCCTGCTTTTCGACAGATTTTCGATAGCGTTTAAGACCGCCGAATTATCGCCTCTTTCGGGCTTTTTCATTCCGATAAGGATTATTACCAAAAGTACAATGATAATCGCACAGCAAATTAAAATAACTGTTTCCATATATATTCACCTCAAAAAATTTATATAATTAATTATATCATATCACCATAGACAGAAACTGTCCTTCCGGAAAAGATTCACAAAAAATTAACAATTTTTCCTGTCCCCGACAGGAAGCAAGAGGTAAGATTGTACTGCGAGAGATTCTGCAAGATGATATTTGCAGATATTTCCATTGAACGCATAGTTGCAAGCAGTTCCTCAAATCTCGGAATTTGTCCGAATAGCGATAGGTAATTCTTTGAAACAATCTCCGAATTTTCCCCCGCTCCAC
>JAMOZU010000260.1 GCA_023667745.1 Ruminococcus sp. | reverse complement strand
GGGGGTTCACCCCGGACCCCACTAGGGAGTTGAACCCCCTAGACCCCCCAACGCAGCATTATTGCTCTTGTAATGCTCTACTTACTTTACCCGCCTTACTCTGTCCGCTTACTTTTCCAATTCCTTTTCCGCCGCTTCCCCTATATGCGCTCCCTGCAAGCTCTCGATGGTAAATCCCCTTCGTCCCATTTTCCTGAATCCCAGACGCACTGCCGTATCTCCCATAGCATTTGGCGAAAAAGGCGACAGCGGCGACATTATGGGAAGTCCGTAGCACTCGGCGGCGCAGACGTTCGCCAGCATTACCGCCGACAGCAGCGATATGCCGAATATCCCCGCCAGTCCCCCTGCTATCACCGCCCCCAGTCTGAACACCGTCACCTGTTGGTCAAGGCTTGGGATAACAAAGGATGCCGTTACCGAAATGGCGCACACCAGCAGCACCGGGTTGGAGATTATCCCTGCGTTCACGGCGGCGTCCCCGATAATAAGTCCTCCCACTATTGAGACAGCACCGCCCACGCTTTTTGGCAGCCGCACTCCCGCTTCCCGTATTATCTCGTAAAATATCAGCGTGATGAACGCTTCCGCCATCAGGTGCAGGGGGGCGGATTCCTCGGCGGCGGCAAGGTTTGCCAGCAGACGGCTGCTTATCATTTCCGGGTGGAAAAGGGCAGTCCCCACATACAGTCCCGGCAGGAAGACCGCCAGAAAAAACGCCGCATAGCGCAAATATCTCAGCAGGACGGCGTAAAACGGGCGAAAGTTATAGTCGTCCAGCGTTTGAAAATGCTCGGTGAACATACAGGGCAGCACCAGTGCAAAGGGCGTGCCGTCGATTATTACCCCCACCCGCCCTTCCAACAGTTTGGCGCACATTACGTCCGGGCGTTCGGTCAGGGTTATCCCCGAAAAAAGCGAGGGACTGCCGCTGTCTAAAAAGGGGGAAACATAGCCGCTCCCAAGGACTGTTTCAAGGGGCAGTTCCTTGAGCTTTTGCTCTACGCTTTTTACAAGGCTTTTAGGCACTCTGTCCGCCATGAAGCATATTATAACGTCCGTTTGACTGCGCTTTGAAACGGGAAAGAGCTTGAACCTCAGCAGCGGCGATTTCATTCTCCGCCTTATGAGGGACATATTCGTGCGCACCTTTTCGGTAAATCCCTCATGAGAGCCTCTGATGTTCCCCTCCGAGGACGGCTCGTCCACTCCCCTCGATTCATATCCCTGTACGCCGAAAAACAACGCCCTGTCCGCTCCTTCCGCCAGCAGTATCACAAACCCGCTCATCAGCAGACGGATAATGTTCCCGAAACTGTCCTGTGACCCGCTGTCCACCGACAGCACCATATTTTTCTCGATATGCTCCATCAGTGCAGTCCCGCCGGAAAATCCTTTCAAAGACATAAGCGGCTGTATCACGGTCATTTGCGCATCGTACCCCGATGTCATACCCTCAAAACAAAGCACGGCGCAGGGAGTTCCCGAAATGTTCACCGGGTTTGTCAGCAGGTCGGAAGACTCTCCGAGAATGCGTTTTATGCTTTCGATGTTCTCGTTTAAACTTTTGCTTAAGGCTATATTTTCAAAATTTTCCCTATCGGGCATCATTGTTTTTCTCCTTTTCGGTTTGTGAAGTTTTTGTTAATCAAATACTTGTTTAAGTTGATTCTTTATACTAATCCCATAATTCAATGAGGGATTTGTATTAATTCTTGTCTTTATCCTTTATTTTTACATTTACGTTGACATTGAACGCCGTTCCCTTTTCGGCTGCCGTACCCGTTACAGCCTCTGTTGCTCCCTCCTCATCCGTTTTTTTCAGAAGTTCGGATAATCTCGCTGTTACCGCATTTCCCGCCGCCTGCTCGTAATCGGCGATACTGCCGCTGTCCCCAAGTTCGGTCAATGTACATTCCAAAGCAAGGGAGATATTCATAATATTTTCGCCTGTTTGCAGATAAAGGAATTTTTTCGCATTGTCAACTCTTGCCGTCCCTCCGAGTATGGAAAACTCCGCACCCGTTTCCTCTTTGAGCATATTGCACAGCGCAGTTTCCTCGGCGGACAGGAATAGGAAATTCTCATTGCTGTTTGCAGCATTATTTTTTGCCGCACCGCTGCCGAAATCCCCTTCCGAAAAAGCAGGCAGGAGCATGGGAGCTGACTTGTCAGCCCAAACGCACACGTCTCTTAACGTTACCTCGCTGAACTGTCCCCTTTTTTCAAGGCGTTCGGTCTGTCCGCTGATAACGTCCGCCCCCACAATGCCGCTGTCCGTTTCCTCCGACAGCAGCTCCCTCGGCTCTTCCGCCCAAACCGCCCTGCACCCCGGCGAGACCCGCTCCCCAAGCAATGTTTTTATCCCCTCGGCGTTATAGAGGTACTTGCTGTCCAATGCCGCCAGCGTGCAATGCCCGAAAAACAGTTCCCTGCCGTTTTCCCGCTCCATTGCCGCCGCAGCCTGCCCGAAATTCTCCCCTCTGCCCTCGTGATATTCGTACACGGGCGGTTCTCCGGGCTTTCCCTCGGTACCGCAGACCTGCACGCACAGTACGCATTCCCCCTCTTCTTCCGCTAGTCCCATCATCTGCACATACATTCTCTCGTTCACCTGTACCGAACCGCAGCCGCTCAGCAGAGCGGTCACAGTCATTGTCAGGGCAATTGCCGCCGCTTTTTTTGTCCCTTTCAATTTCACCCGTTCCTTTCACGCTTTGTTAAATTTACAATATTGTCCCCTGAAAAATCCCTTTTATTCATAGAGAGGACAGCTTGTATATAAACCCAATCTTCTCCCGCTCTAAATTTTCAACAAAAAATCCCCTTTTTCCGCCCTTTCTTTTATGCAATATTCGGTTGATTTTTACGGAGATTTGGTTTATAATTAGTACAGAGATAATATGGTGCAGTCCGATGGCTGTCGTGCCAAGGCAAAACAAAAGGAACGGTAAAACAATGAAAAGAAGAAAAAGAGGAATAAGAGCAAAATTCCCCATAGCGGCTGTAACTGCGGCAATGACAGCCGCTGCGTTTGTCGTGCTGTGGGTGGTTTCGCTGAAAAAAACGGGGGACGAACCTGTCCCCTTTGAAGATACGCTGCCGCCGGTCATTACCGACAGTGCCGATGAAACGAAGGTTACATATACTCAAAGCGACGCTGTTTCGCTGTATGAAATATCCGCCGAAAATGCCCGTGCAGACGAGCCGGACGATTTTGACGGAACTCACGGTACAGAGTCTGCCCTGCCCGATATGTCCGATATTACAAACGATGGCGGCCAAACGGACGAGTCGTATATTTTTGCGGGAGGAGAACCGGAGGAGACCGACAGCGGCGAAATAACGGATATTTCCCTGACTTTTTATGAAATTACAATGAACGTCGGGGACGTAAAAATGCCTATCGTTACCATGTACCCGGAAGATGCCGAGGACAAGTCGGAGATATGGGAAAGCAGTGACAGCAGTATTGCAGAGGTGGACGAAATAGGCAATATCACAGCTGTTTCGGCGGGAGAATGCGTTATACGTGTGCGTTCCGCCGCAAGCCCGGACGTAAGCGCAGATGTACGGGTGAGGGTATTGGAGGAGGTCACCGAACCTACCTATATCAACGGCATTCTCATTGCCAACAAGACCTATGCCCTGCCCCGGGACTACAATCCGGGAGTCGATCCCGCCGCTCTTGAAGCATTTGACAGAATGCAGGAAGCGGCAGCGGAAGAGGGTCTTGACATCTACATTTCCTCAGGTTTCCGCTCATATGATTACCAGTCCGAGCTGTATGAGGGATATGTCAGAAAAAGCGGCAAAGCCGAGGCGGACAGATATTCCGCCCGTCCGGGTCATTCCGAACATCAAAGCGGACTTGCCTTTGACCTTAACACCATAGATTGGACTTTTGAGGACACAGCCGAGTATGAGTGGGTGCGGGACAACTGTGCCGACTACGGCTTTATAATCCGCTATCCCAAAGACAAAGAGGAGATAACGGGTTACATGTACGAGCCGTGGCATATCCGCTATCTGGGCGTTGAAACCGCAGAAAAGGTCAGCGGCAGCGGTCTTACCTTGGAAGAATATCTGGGGATAGACTCAAAGTACGCAGTCAGTGAC
>JAMOZU010000025.1 GCA_023667745.1 Ruminococcus sp. | reverse complement strand
AGTGAAAGGACAATTTTTCTGTTGTTCGCCGCCGCAGAAAAATCCGAACTCTCTTTCAGAAATTCAAAACACAGGAGGATATTTTTATGACAATGAGAAACAAGCAAGAACTTATACAGCAGGTGGTCAAACTGTTGAACACAATGATCGCGGTCGAAGAATCGCCGCCGGACTTTACCGCTGCTGAATAACGAACAAATTGAAATGCTCACCATCTAAGGAGTGCGCCAAGCAGATCGGCGGACTTTCTGAGCATACCGTTCGGCAATTGGTTCTCCAAAACAAGCTGCCCCATATCAGAATCGGTCAAGGCAAGCGCGGAAAAATTCTCATACAAGGCAAGCAAGAAAACCTCACGCCGAAGTTGGTATTGCCTGAATATTTTCAACTGACATAATATGCGAGAGCATAGAGCGACCTCATCGTTATCTGTCCAATTAAACGAACCACATTTTGTGAGCCTATCAAGGTTATCACTTTCAAAATCTCAAACAGAAAAGAGAACCAGCATTGAAAACAAAATTTATCATCGTCAAGCTGCCACGCTCACCGCCCTCATATCCAATCGACAATCATGACCGAGAGGCAGTGTGCACCACGCAACGAGTTCACCGCTGCCGAAAAATAGAGGGGGCATACCACTCGCAAGATTAACTCTCCAAAAAATTTTTGGTAAGGGTTTACTCTTTTGGAGAGGAAGGGAAAAAATGAGTATGGTCGCACTTGAGTTATTTCATACCGTAGCAAGCAGAGAAAATCCCGTATACTTTGGAATTTCCTTCCAATTCGAGAGCAGACCCCCTCGAATTCTTTTAGGGAACCCACGCCCTAAAAGAAATTACCCCCAAACCACTAGGCATTGAAAGCCAAACTCAAAACCGATAGGAGGTCAAAATTTCATGAGAAAGTACAAACAGGTGAAACGCAAAGAGGTTATCTTCTCGGTTGACGAGTGGAAAGTGATCGAAAGCAAGGCAGCCAAAGTTATGATGAAAACGGGAGAGTACATTCGTCGCATAGCCCTCACCGGTCATGTCAGCTATTACAATATGGAAGCGGTTGGTGATGTGATGAAAGCTCTCAGAATTATTGGGGCAAACATCAATCAACTCGTCAAGAAAGCCAACGAAACACATAATGTCTATTCCGATGACGCTGAAAATTTGCGAAAGGAGGTCGCTTCGCTATGCCGATCCTTAAATCAATATCTATCCACGCTACCGTTGATCGCAGCTTGAGCTGCATACTCACCCCCGACAAGACCGAAGATTTACTCTACACCAACTCGGTCAACTGTCTGCCGAACGCAAAAGAGCCGCACTTGACGAGGAGCAGATCAAAGCGCTGTTGTCACTGCTTGATACTAAAAGGTGGGATGACGACCTTAAAACGATCATAAGGGTTCTGCTGTTCACGGGTATGCGGTCGGGGGGAGTGCCTCGGACTTATGTGGAGCGATATTGATTTCGGCAGCAAGACGATCTTCATTAGCCGTACTCTCGCAGATATAGGCGGGAAACATTTCCTTACGCCGCCGAAAACCGAAAGCAGTATCCGCACTATCGGAATGAGCGAGGCGTTATGCGGAATCCTGATTGCTCACAAAGCGCAGCAGGAGCAGCTTGTGAGAGTGCTCGGCACGAAATGCGCTCATCCCGAAATGGTTTTCACGTCTGCACTCGGCAACTACTGCGACAGGCAGTCGGTGTACCATACGTTCAAGATGTTTACCAAAGGAACGGAATTTGAGGATATGACGCTGCACCAACTTCGGCACTGCTGCGCCACGCTTTTACTTAACAGCGGAGTCGATCTGAAAATCGTGTCCGAACATCTCGGTCACAGCGGCGTTGAGGTCACGGCGAACGTTTACGCCGACGTACTGAAAAGCTCCAAAATGAAAGTGGCGGAGCTTATATCGTTGAAGCTTGCATAACATAGCAGCGGGAAGATACGGAAAGGCGCAAAAAATCCCGCCGCCCTACAGCAACGGGATCTGTTACAAAACAATGACAGAAAAATGACACCTTTTCGGTCGTACCGCTTAAAAAAAGCTTCGCAAAGCCGATCATCCGGCAAATAATTATCTCTTCGATAACCGCTCCTGCTGTTTAACCCGCTTTTAAACAGCGTTTGAGTGCTGTGAGAGTGTTACTTATCACGTTATATCAAGGCTAATCTTTCATTTAATACGATTAAGAATATGCAATAACAACCTTATTATATTTGAATACTTTTTAATTCCCTTTTATACTTATAATAAGAATTGCTTGCAATGCCAATCAGTTTTATACATTCCTTGTCGGTAAGCGTTCCGTTGAAATCTCTGCTGTGTTTAATAATAAGCGGCTTGACTGTCCTGCTCTTATTGGTTTCATAGGTCGTACCCTTGACCGTGCCTATCTGCTTGCCGTTGAGCCGAGCGGTTTCGATGCCCTCTCTGGTGCGCTGCCGCAGGTCTGAAACTTCTTTTTCCGACTGCTCAAAAGCCTTGTATATGTCCTGTTCTATCTTGTTCATCATAAACTTGTTTACCGCAGACATAATTGAATTTACAAGTTCATCTGCTGCATTGTCGCCCGATGTGAAAGAAGCCGTAATAATACCGTCAAGAGCCTTTTTATAAGACTGCGTATCAATATGCCCCTCCTTCAAGAAAACGAGGCTTACACCTTTTTCGTACAGTTCCTTGTAAAGTGTAAACCCTTCTTCGGCGTTTCTGCTCATACGGCTTACGCTGTCGAATACAACCGTATCTCCCGATTTGATTTTTCTGTACAGCTTGTTCCATTCGGGGCGGTTAAGGGACGTTCCCGTATAGGATTCCTTAACGATATTCGCCTTAGAATATGCCGATTTTATGTTGCGTTCCTGACGTTCAATGGACTGCTTCTTAGTGCTTATCCTGCAATAGCCGTATATCATTTTCTGCCGCCTTTCTTAAAAATAATGTTCGTTACTTTTGATATAATTATTATAATACTTTTCAGCCTGCTTGTCAATAGTTTTGATAGATTTTTTGTATAGGTTATTTTTGATATAATATTGACTTTTATTAAAAAATATGATATAATTATTATAATAATATTTTCCAAAAGGAGCAAAATGTATGCCATTTCGCACAGTAATAGGGAATATATTTGATGTTGAGGCGGAAGCTATTGTAATTCCTGCAAATATTGCGCCTAAAGCCTGCCGGGGAATTGATACAGCCGCATATCAAAAGGCGGGGTATGATAAAATGCTTGCCGCCCGTCAAAAAATCGGAAAAATAAGTCCGGGCTGCAGCGAGGCAACACCCGCCTTTGAGCTGAACGCAAAATATGTTCTGCATACGGTTGCTCCCGTATTTATGAGGGAGGACTGGTTCGGGGTACTTGAAGAATGCTATATCAGCGCATTTTCCGCTGCCGCTGACTTGGGAGTAAAGTCAATAGTATTTCCGCTGCTTGGAGGCGGAAGAATGGAAATGCCCGTACATAAGGCAATGAGGTTAATTTTGACGCTTCTTGATGAGTGTCCTATTGAAGCGACCCTTGTAATAACTCCGCAGCAGCACCGGTACGAAAATAGTTTTGCTGAATTTGACAGTAAATTGTTCGACGAACTGTATACGGCAGAGATTTATAAAAGGGTAACGCATTATGAAAATATCCGCTTGATATATAGGAAGAAAGTGTCGGATAGAAATGAGTATAAGAAATTTCAGATAGAGCAGGCGAAATGGCTTCTGGAAAATTATCAGACGCCCCCCGAGGTGTATTGCAGAGGAATATTTGTAGAATATATCAAGCAAAAAGTCGGAAAAGGGAAACAGTACACCCAACAGGAATTTGCCGATTTGAGTTACATTGACGTAGGCAATCTGAACAGAATATTAAACGGCGGCAGAGTTAAAATTACAAAGGAAACCGCTTTGAAAGCCGCAATTGCTCTGGAGCTGCCGATTGATGATTTCAAAAGGTGCATATTCTGTTCGGGTTCGTCGTTTCCCTGCGATAAAACCGACCTTATTATTGAAGAGTGCGTGAAAGAAAATGAATATGACTTTTTGGAAATAGAGAAAAGAGTAAAGGAATACACAGACAAAGAATATGAAGTGTGAAAATAGAAAAAGTGTATACAAAACCCCGTATGGAGAGAATTTTTCATACGGGGTCAAATTTTGTCTGTCGGACAATGACGGGCAGAAAAATATGTGATATACTCATATTACACTTAAAGAAAGGGTGATTTAAATGAGTTTATCTTATATTGAAGAAACCGCAAAGGATATAACAGTGATACCTTTGCAAAGCAGGCTGCTTACCGACAGGAAATTCTTCCTTACAGGCAAGATAACCGCCGATACCGCTAACGAATTTGCACAGCAAATGCTCTACCTTACCGCCGAAAACGCACCTATCGACCTATACATCAACAGTATAGGAGGCGAGGTAAATGCGGGGCTTGCAATTTACGACATTATCCGGAGCTGTCCCTGCGAGCTTAATATGTACTGTGTGGGACAGGCTGCAAGTATGGCTGCGGTGCTGCTGGCAAGCGGTCAGAAGGGCAGACGTTTTCTGCTTCCTCACAGCAGGGTAATGATACACGAAGTGCTTTTGAACAGCAGCGTAAGCGGCTCTGCAACGTCCATTTACAAAATGTCCGAGAGCATTCTTGAAATACGTGACCTTGTGAACGGCATACTTGCAGAGCATACGGGCAAGACCCTTAAAGAGATAAACAAAGCAACGTCCTTCGATAATGTTCTGAATGCCGATGAAGCCGTTCAATTCGGCATTTGCGATAAGGTTGTGAACGGCATATATGAAAGGAGAACGTGATATGGAAAATATTACAAATAAGAATAATTCTGCCCTGCTGATAGATGACGAAACAATGCCAATGCTGCGGAATGACCCCAAAATGAAGAAAAGCCCCTTGTGCATTTATAATAATTTTTTTGAGGATTATTATGATGATACCGAATATGAGGGGCTTATCGTTCCCGATGAAGCTTTCAAGGAGAGCGAGCTGCTTATCGCCGAAAACTGCCGCTACAGCCTTGACGACCAAAAGACGCGGCTTAATAATAATGTCATTGTGGTCGGCGGCAGCGGCACAGGCAAAACTTCTACAATAGTTATCCCCAACCTTAAACAGGCTGTAGGCAGCTATATCATTTCCGACCCCAAAGGCACGCTTTTCCGCAAATACGGCGATTACCTTGAAGAACAAGGGTATGAAGTGTTTAACCTTGACTTTGTTCACCCCGAAAAATCGGCGCACTATAATCCGCTGAGCTATGTCCTCACCACACAGGACATTCTTAAAATGACAGATGTTATTGTTAATGAAAAAGCCTCTCACGGAAGCTCAGTCGACCCGTTCTGGGATATGATGACAACGATACTGCTGTCAGCGCTTATAGGGTATATGGTGGAAACAGATTACAAGCCCTTTAATTTCCGTGGTATACTCCAGCTTGTCCGTGAGGGGGAGCGAATATCCGAGGAAAGCAAAAGGTCTGCACTGTCGCAAAGATTTAAGACCCACAAGAAATATTTTCCCAATAGCTGGGCTTGTGCGCAGTTTGAAAACTTCGACCAGGCACCGTGGAAAACCTATGACACTATCAGAACCACTCTTGTTGCAAAATTTGCTAAGTTTGACACCATGGAGCTGCAAGCTATGATGAACGGGAATGACTTTACTCTGTCACAAATAGGCAACAGCAGAACAGCGGTTTTTGTGACTGTCAGCGATACAGACAGGTCTATGGACGCTCTTGCCAATATCTTCTTTACACAGGCAATGCAGCAGCTCTGCGATACTGCCGATGAAGCGGAGGGCAGCCGTTTGCCTGTTCCCGTGAGGTTTATCCTTGACGACTTTGCCACAAACTGCCGTATTGAGGAATTTCCTCGGATAATTTCAACAATACGTTCAAGGGGAATTTCCGTTATGCTTATGATACAGTCCGAAGCACAGCTAACGCAGGGCTATGGCATTGATGACAAGACTATTATTTCCAACTGCGACACTTACGTATATATGGGCGGCAACGACTGCAGCACCGCCGAAGCTGTCAGCCTCCGCTGCAACAAGCCATTGCAGAAAGTTCTGTATATGCCTGTGGGAAGCTGCTGGGTATTCAGACGAGGCTCTGAGCCTGTGTATACAAAGATGTTCGACCCCAAAGACTATTCCCTTGAAAAGACAGGATAGTCTACAGTTCTCTGTCGAGGGTTTTGCTGCGGTCAAGATTTTTCTTCCGCAGCAGGCTTGCGGCGTGTTCCAGAAACTCGATATCTTCATCGGGAAGTCCCGTTACGTCAATGGTCTGCTGCTTTTTTTCAACGCCCAAAAGGTAGTCTGTTGAAACGTGGAACGCTTCTGCAAGGCTCACTATAACGTCCGTTGATGGGAAGCGCAGCGAAAGCTCGTAGTAGCTTACCGTGGATTTTGTAACGCCCAGCCTGTCCGCAAGCTGCTTTTGAGTAAGTCCCGCTTCTTGGCGGAGTGCCTTTAGTTTTTCACCGAAATCAACCATATTGATACCTTCTTTCTATACATAGTTTACCACAAATTAAGGTGACAGTTCTTTGATTTTGTGTATTATAATAGTTGATTTAGGCGAAATATTATGTTATAATGTATTATGCGTTAAATTGACGTAGGACGAAAAAGGAGGAAAATATTATGAAGTGTTACTATCACAACGACCGGGACGCAGTTGCACAATGCAGTGTGTGCGGAAGAGGCTTGTGCAGAGAATGCACAGACAGATATGAAGAGCCCCTTTGCCGAAAGTGCGGTGAAGAAATCGCTGCCGAAGCCGAGGCGGAGCGTAAAGAAGCGCATATCAACTCAAAAAAGAGTGCAAAAATGTGGATAATCGCAGCTTTTTTCGCAATGTTTTTTATGGGTGTTTTAAGTATGTCGGGCGCACAAAGTCTGGCGTCAAATGCAGGCGAACAGACATTCGGGCTTATATTCGGTACATATGCGGGTCTTGGAATGGCTATGGGTCTGGAAAAAACTCTTAATTCAAAGGCGGCAAAGCTGCTTTCGATCCCGATACTCGGGTGGATACTTTTTCTGTATGCCTTTGCGATACAGGGTGCAATTTTTGCAATACCCGAATTTATCAAGCTGCTGAAAATCAGCGTAAAAAAATGAAAGTAAATTGAAAGGACGATCGTTATTATGAAAAATTTTCTTAAATCCGTTACCGCAGCCGCTCTTGCTGCCTGCGTATGCTTTTCGATGTCTGCCTGCGGAAATTCCGAAGAGCAAGACCTTGAAAACAAGCTGAACGCCCTTGACGGTATGTCGGCAGAGGAGGCAGAGCGGGAGCTTGAACAGGGACTTAATGCTCTTGACGTTTCGGGCGGAACTTCCGCTGTTGAGAACGAAATCCAGACCGTTGACCCATTTGAAAACTTAAGCGTAACATTTTCGGGTACTGCTCCCAACAGCAAGGTGAGCATATCCGGCGGCAACTCCTTGTGTAAATACACTGCCGATAAGGAAAGCGGCGTGTTCAACGGTGATATTTTAACCGTATCAGCCGAATTTAAGTCGCCGCAGGACGGCAAAGCTCTTTCCGAAGAAAGAAGGGAGTACACTGTCGAAGGACTTACGGCTTATGCAGTTAAGATCAGCGACATTCCCGAAGAGTCACTCGCTAAATTACGCTCCCAAGCCGAGGATTCCATAAAAGCCGAGACTGCGGGCTGGAGAGAAGGAATGCAAATGGATGACCTTGAATTTATGGGATATTATTTTGTTTATGCAAAAGAAGGATTTTCACCGTCATTTTTTAATCGTATTCATTGCGTTTATAAGGTCTCAACTACCGTAACGGGTCAAAAGCCGGGGGAAAAGGGGAGCGATAATGTGGGAAATGAAGAATACTATACATTCTTTATGATTGATGACATCAAGCTCCTTCCCGACGGCATCTGCTCGTTCGATCTGAGCAGCGGAAGAATGACCGCCAACACGACGAACAGCGGCTACGGCTATAATGACGGCTGGGGTTCGAGCTATTACACATATAAAGGCTACAGCGACCTTGACAGTATGTTCAGCAAATGCGTTACAGAGAGAATTGATACATACAATTACGAAACAACGGTAGAGTAGTTTTTTATCAAAAAATAATGCGCTCCGTGGTCGCAAGGACTGCGGAGCATATTATTTCTGAAAGGTCAAATTCAACAGGCCTTTTTCAGTGCTTTTTTGTATAAGTATATCTTGATATACTTATATATTTTCCGTAAAGGCAAAATCAAAGGTTTTTGCTCGGATTTATCTGTAAAAAATCACATAGACACAGGAACAAATTTATTCTCATTAAGACAAAAATTTTTAGGCTTTATGACGTCATAAACTGCAAGTGACACAGAGTTTATGATGTTGATATCGAAGAGTAATTTTTCGCTTTCGCAAAACACATACGGCTTGATTTTCTGTTGCTTTTTATAATCAAGTTTTTTGAATTCTTCAATTCTTCGGGGGCTTTCCCGAAGCAAAGAAATAAGTGTTTTATCGGTAGAAGACAGCTTGATTTCATCATCTTTATTTGACTGGAATTTCCAGTCTTGATTAACCAAATAAATGGTTGGAAGTGCTTTCCAAAGTGTGTGCTGCCAGTCATTTGACAGAGGATTACCGAGCGTAATTTCCACCCTTGTCAAATCATTTTTCAGCTTACATTCGTGAGCTTTGTTATATACTTTTGCCCTGCCGATTTTGTTCCGTTTGCCTAAATAGTAAGTCATATTTTTTGTTGATGTTCCGCTCCGTGAATAGTAACGCCTGTCTTTCATAACAGTGACCAGTTCGTAATTTACGGGGATATCGACAGCGACATCAATTTTCCAAATTCGATATTCCAAACTGTAAGAAAGAAGTGTTTTTACGTCCTCAATACAACCTCCGTCAGTGAAGCATTTGTTTGGATTGCATTCTAATAAGCAAAAGAAATTTCCTGTATCGGAAGGTTTTCCAAGAATTAGATTAAGGGTGCTTTGACCGTACTTAGCGCAGAAGCGATACGGATAATTTCCGCCTTTTACTATAAGGCTTCGGTCATATCCGTGCAGCCTAAGAAGAGGTGAATTCTCATTGATGAACTCACTGTAGACATCTTCGGAAACTGTGAATGATACAGCAAGTTTGTCAATGGAATACACCGTATTATCTCGGTGTATTTCTCCAAAGTATATTAATTTGTTTGACATATATATCACTCCATAATGTGAAAAATATCTGCTTACTTTTGCAGGTCTGAAATTGTAGCTCTCTTTTGAAGCCTATGCGAAGCCACTTTAGCGTAAGCATACTATGGCGTAACGTATTTTCTGAATTCAAGAGCTTCGACCGCTTATTCTCTGCCGATTTTGCCGAAAGACATTTGATAATGACATCTGCAAAATCTTTGGAATGCTGCGTCCTGCTTTTTTGAAATCAAAAGAGGCAAAGTTCATATGATTGCTATAATTGCTATAGCTTGCCACTTTGCCTCTAATTAGTGGAATGACATTCAAGAGATATTGCTTTTGTCATCTGAATTTGACTGTTGATACATATACCCTGTATACTCATAAAACAGCTTAGGACTTATGTAATAATCGTATTGCTCTTGCTTCTCGTCTTTTTTGAAAGCAGTTCCAAAGGGCAACTTGCCATTCCTTATCCCTATCCTTATAAATTGAGGGTCTTTCTTCATTACTTTGGCTGCTAATGATACAGGTACATTACCGCCGTTAAAGTTGTTTACTTTAGATGTACTCATTCTTCTTCACAACCTTTTTGTTCAGCATTTCTTGCGGCGATACGGTCAATGATATGACATATCTCCTGTTCCTCTTTGGACGAAAGAGTATGTCTCAGTCGCTTTGAGAAGTTGGTGTCCTGCATACCCAATTCCTCGGCAATCTGCCAGAGCTTTACACCACTAATTTTTGCGTAGTCTTTGATAAGTTTATTCATATTTTTTTCTCCTTTTTGTGGATATTTTTTTGACAATACTATTGACATTTTAATACTTTTGGAGTATAATAATATCAAAAATCAGCAATAATAATAACAATTATTACTTTTGCTGATATTATAATAACATATAAAAGCAATAAAGTTTCCGAAAATATGTAATTTGTTTTTATCACATTTCAGTCTTGCTGTTTTTATGAAAGGAGAATGTCAAAATGTTAATTGATACCACAAATATTTTTGAACAACCATCAAACATAATTGTTTATAAAAGTTTAGAAGAAGACAAGCCCTATTGGATAATAATTGACGAAAACAATCACCGTAATAAAGTTGATTTCGGCTCAATAGTATTAGCTGTTCTCAATAGAATTAACAGAATAAATGATTTTGATGAAGATTTTTTAAACTGTGATATATCTGAAAACAGCATCGAGGAATGGCAAAAACACTATTCGGCTGTTATGGAAGCATATAGTAACAGAAAAGAATGGAGCAAAAAGAAAATGCTGCGTTTCTATAAAAAATACCAATTTTTAGGATTTGATGTATTAAATTATCCATACTTGTCTCCAAGGCACTTTCTAAAAGAATGCAGATGCAATACAAAAGGGGAATTTGGATTGGGTAGAGATATTGGCTGCGTATGTAAAGATGGTATATATTGCGAAAAATATATCGTCAATGACTATGCGGTATTATTTAAAATGGACTTATACGAATTTTTATTTAATCTAAGTCTCAATCAAAAAGTGGGAAAGTGTTCACATTGTCACGAGTATTTCATTACAGACAGTTACAAGAATAAACGCTGCAAGATATGTCAACTCAATGCTAATAAAATAAATTATCAAAAATACGGTAAAGAGCCGATACATAAGTTGAAGACAGATATAGTATGTATGCTTACAAGAAATAAAAGATATGCTGCTGACAGCAGCAAACTTATGCAAAATTTCAATACCGAATTTAATTATTATAACGATATGATAAATAAAGGAATATCCCCAATCCCGAAGTTACACAAGTATGAGGATATAAAATCCAAAGAAGAGCTGATAGACTGGCTTGAACGAAAAAAAGATAGCCTGCGCACCTATAAAAAAGACGATAAGACCAATTGAAAGGAAGATTGTAAAAATGCCAAAACCAATGAGGAGAGCTAACGGCACAGGCTCTATAACAAAAGTATCGGGCAACAGGCGCAAGCCGTTCCAAGTGATCGTCACGCTCGGTTGGGACGATGACAGCGGAAAACAGATAAGAAAATCTCTCGGATATTTTGAAACAAGGGACAAGGCTACTGTAGCACTGGCAAACTATAATGAAAACCCTTATGATATTTCGGGAGGCAAAGCAACATTCAGTGATGTGTACGAAAAATGGAGCGGACAAAAATTTGTGACAATAAGCCAGTCCAACGTCAAAAGCTATGAAGCTGCGTATAAACGCTGTTCATTCCTGTACAAAAAGCAGTTCAAGGATATTGGGGTTGACGATTTGCAATATGTGGTCGATACTGCCGACTGCAATTATCCGACGCTTCGCAAGCTGAAAGTGCTGTTGTCTCAGCTTTACAGCTATGCCGTTCCCCGAAAGCTCACCGATAGGGATTATTCCGAAGCGGTTGACATTCAGAAATTCAAAGACAAAAATCCTAACAAACGCTGTCGGCAAGCGTTTACGGCGGCGCAGATTGAAAAGATAAAAACACTTGACAGCACAGATATTGCCAAAACAGTGCTTATGCTTATTTATTCCGGCTTGCGTATAGGGGAATTTCTGAACCTTAAAAAGTCCGAATGTCATTTTGACGAGCATTACATTGACATAATCAAGTCAAAAACCGAGAACGGAATACGCAAAGTGCCTATTGCTGACAAAACAATGGCATACTGGCGGTACTTTTACGATAAAGCAGGCAGTGAGTATCTTCTGTCAATGGACGGCAGAAGCTTTTATGATGACAGCGGCTACAGAGCATACAAAGATACATACTGGCAGCCTTTTATGGAGGCGTTGGAGCTTGGAAAACGTGATATTCACGAGACACGTCACACTTGTTCCACAATGCTGCACGAGGCGGAAATATACTCCGCAAAAATTAACAGGATATTGGGTCACACAGGCAAGACAACTGCGGAGAATGTCTATACCCATCTTGACATACAGGAGCTTGTGGAGGCTATCAATCAGATATAAAAAAACAGCCTTAAATGAGGCTGTTTTTACGAGAATATTTGAGTGCTGCGTGAGTGTTGTGCGAGTGCTACCGACTGATTTTCACCTATTTTCACCAAATCTTACAAAAACACCAAACCCCGCAGGGAAGCCCTGCGGGGCAATTTGCATATACATACCATTTGGGAAAAAGTTATCTCTTCGAGAACTGAGGCGCACGCCTTGCAGCCTTTAAGCCGTACTTCTTTCTTTCCTTCATTCTGGGGTCTCTGGTGAGGAAACCTGCCTTTTTGAGCGCAGGACGAAGCTCCGGGTTAAAGAGCAGGAGCGCACGGGAAACGCCGTGCCTTATTGCACCCGCCTGTCCGCTTACGCCGCCGCCCTCGACGGTGCATACAATATCGAACTGCTCTGCTGTCTCGGTAAGTACCAAAGGCTGCCTTACAATGAGCTTAAGAGTCTCAAGACCGAAATAATCGTCAATATCTCTTCCGTTAATGGTTATCTTTCCGCTGCCGGGGTAAACTCTGACTCTGGCAACAGAACTTTTTCTTCTGCCTGTTCCGTAAAAATACTGCTGTTTAGATTCGTACATAGCTTACGCCCTCCTTATATCTCGTAATTTTCGGGTTTCTGCGCAGCGTGGTTATGCTCTGCACCCGCATAAACTCTCAGCCTTGTAAGAGCCGCTCTTCCGAGAGTATTGTTGGGGAGCATACCGTTCACCGCTATCATCATAGCCCTTTCGGGATTGTTCTTCATCATATCGCTGTACTTTATCTCCTTGAGACCGCCTATCCAGCCGGTGTGCCACTTGTAGGTCTTCTGCTCCAGCTTCTTTCCCGTGAGAACAGCCTGGGCGCAGTTGATGATAATAACATGGTCGCCGCAGTCTGCATGAGGCGCAAAAGTGGGCTTATGCTTGCCTCTGAGAATTGATGCAGCCTCTGCCGCCACACGCCCCAAAGACTTGCCCGAGGCGTCAAGTACATACCATTTGCGGCTTATCTCGCTTGCCTTAGGCATATAAGTTGACATATTCATTTCTCCTTTTTTATTATAGTATAGTTATTTTTAACGCAGGGACGACGGTATCGTCCCCTAAAAATTACTGTCACGGGGAACTTAATACCAATTTCCTTACACAACATTAACAATTATACACCATCTTTTCCGATTTGTCAAGAGCATTTCTCCGATTTTTTTAAAATAAATCCCCCATTCTCTTTCATTCTCTGTGTTTTTCTCGTTTTCTCTTACTTTCTCGCATTTCATTTCACTTTTTTTACAATCAAAAATACCCCCGGAATAAACTCAAGGGGGTATTTTCTTCATCGCGGCAGCCTCTCCCGTAAGCCTCCGTTACCATAACTTCGGACGGTTAAGCCCATATTTCTTTATTACCCCCCTGTAATCTTTGTAGCAGTAGTTAAGGTCAACATATTCGTCAATGCCCGCTATTTTTCCCGTTTCGGTGTACTGCCACATGCCGTAGTGATAGCTGTAGCTTTCAGCCAGCTTGTCACTGTCTCCCCAGCAGGCTACCCATATGTCATAATCCTTTATGTCGTCAAGATAAAGGTATTCATTGATGAATTTTGCATAGCTGTATATCATTGCATAATAGCCCGCATTTTCCAGCTCCTCCATAAACGTGACCACTATGTCCGTTACCTCTCTTTTGTCCATGAGCTTGTAGAAATCCTCTTCAATATCCAGCACCACAGGATATTCGGGAGAATAAGGGGCAATAACATTCAGGAAATACGCCGCCTCCCGCTTTGCCTCGGTAACGCTGTGAGCGTAAATATAATGATAGAAACCGTAGGGAATGCCGTTTTCCTCGCAGCCCTTTACATTCTGAACAAGTTTGGGGTCTGTATCCTCACTGCCGTAAGAAGCCCTTATCATGGCGTAGCTTGCCTCGCCGCTCATGCGAACAGCCGCCCAGTCCACATCGCCGTTCCATTTGGAAACGTCTATCCCCCTGATGACATTGCCGTAAACCGTAACATAAAGGCTGTCGGTCTTGCCGTTGTCGGTGGTAATGGTAATTACCGCATTTCCCGGGCTTACTCCCGTAATAGCCCCATTGCCGCTCACCCTTGCCACGGACGGGTTATCCGAGGATATCTTGCAGGTGTAAACGCTGCCCGAGGGATAAACTCTTGCGTCCGCATAAATAGTATCGCCTATCTGCACAGCGGCGGACTCCTCCGAAAAGCGCACCTCCGACGGCACTAACTGCCCCAGCTCGTTATATTCCTTTTCTATCTCCTCCGTTATCTGCTGCTGCTGTTCCTCCTTGGAAAGAGTCGGCAGAACCGTTACGGACATACTCGCCTTTGCATGCCCCACAGTGCAGGTAACGACAGCCTTGCCCTCCGCCATGGCAGTTATCGTACCGCTCTGGTCAAGGGAAATGACCGCCCTGTTGGAAACTTTGTATGTAATCTTATCGGTGGAATTTGAGGGAGTCACCTCACATTGGAGCTTGTACTCGTCCCCCTCGTAAATGGTTATTGCTCTATGCTTAAGCTCCACCTTTTTTGCGGGAACACTCTCGCCGGAAGAAACCGTCTCCTCTTCGCTTTGGGCAGTCTTTACCGTTACCGTAAACGCACTCTTCTTCCCCGACCCGGTAACTGCCGTTATCACCGCTGTCCCCTCGGACTTAGCCGTAACAGTGCCGTTGCTGTCAACGGATGCTATCTTTGAATTGGAACTTGTAAACGTTACCGTATCGTCAGAGTCCGCCGGAGTGAGCCTGAAACCTACCCTGAAACTCTCGCCCGTTTCCGCCGCAGACTTATAGCTGTACACTTCAATATTTTCCGCAGGGGAATGACCGCCGTCCTCTCCGCTGACAGCAGATTCTGCCTCTTCCTCACGAGACTCCGTCTCTTCCGTTTCGGAAATAAGGTCAAACCCCGTGTCATCGCCGTTTTCCTCCGCAGGAACAGTTTCCGAGGATTCGTTTCCCTTTTTCGAGACATACTCCGCATACGCCTGGGCAGGGTCGTAAAAATCCGCAAACACCGCCCCGCCCATAGAGACAGTCAGCGCAAAGACCGTCAGAAAAGCAGCAATATTTTTCGCTATGCTTTTTTTGATACCTTTCATTTTACAGTTTCCTTTCCGTTAGAGAAACACCGACCACATCAC